>JAATEZ010000437.1 GCA_015655485.1 Lactobacillales bacterium
CGGCTGCCCAGGCCGGCGTCAGGTATTCAATAGAAAATCCCGATGCTTATGCGCAATCAAATCTGGTTGGCTTTTTAAATATTTTGGAGGTCTCCAGGCGATGCGGGGTTAAACATTTGGTATATGCAAGTTCTTAAAGTGTTTATGGGATGAATGAAGAGATGCCTTTTTCTGTTAAGCAAAATGTGGATCATCCGGTGTCGCTTTATGCGGCCACCAAAAAAGCGAACGAATTAATGGCACATGCATATAGCCATTTATACAATATTCCCACTACGGGATTGAGGTTTTTTACTGTTTACGGTCCTTGGGGGCGACCCGATATGGCTTATTTTTTGTTTGCAGATGCTATCACAAACGACAAGCCTATCAAGATATTTAACCATGGCAACTTAAAACGTGATTTTACTTATATTGATGATATAGTTTCAGGTATATTAAGTGTTGCAGATTGTCCCGCAACGAGTGAAAATGAAGAAATCAATAAAAGTGTATCACCTTCGAATGCACCCTATAAAGTATATAACATAGGCAATAATGAACCTGTTGCATTAATGGATTTTGTAGATGAGATCGAAAAGAACATAGGACGAAAAGCAAAATTAGAAATGATGGATATGCAGCCGGGCGATGTGTTAGCAACATGGGCTGATGTAGACGATATGATCAAAAAATTTGATTATAAGACCGGATCTTCATTACGTGGAGGAATTAGCAAGTTTATTACTTGGTATAAAGAATACAATCAAAGTAAGTGCTCATTGTAAAAGAAATTGAATTGCTGGAAATGATATTGTCGCTTAAATCTAAAATCGAGTCGAAATTTGCACAAACAAATGGACGATCACAAAATGTCATTAAGAATATTTTAATGTCGTTTGGCGTTAAATTTGGCTGGGTGTTGGTTAGTTTAGCCTTGGTGCCGATGACTATCAATTATATCAGCCCGGTACAATATGGTATTTGGCTTACTATCAGTTCAATTGTGAATTGGACTAATTTTTTTGATGTTGGTTTGGGAAATGGATTACGAAATAAATTAGCAAATTCCCTGGCCTTGAATGACTATGAAAAAGCGAAGGATTACGTAAGTACTACCTATGCTTTTTTGCTAATTATATCTACAATATTATTGGTTTTATTTTGTGCGGTTAATCCATTCGTCAATTGGAATCGATTTCTCAACGTCCCTCAAAGTTTTAATGAAAACCTTCATTTCGTCGTGTTGGCGGTTTTTGCTTCGTTTTGTGTTCAATTCGTTGTACAAACTATTAATACGGTTTTGACCGCCTACCAAGAACCTGCAAAAGCAGCTTTAATATCATTTTTAGGACAGGTAGGCGTGCTTCTAGCGGTGTTAATCCTTAAAAAAACTGTACCAGGCAAACTTAGCATTTTAGTTTTTGTACTTACATTAATTCCAATTTTTGTTTTGTTTATAGCCTCATTTTTTTTATATAACGGAAAATTGAAAAATATCTCGCCTAGCTTTAAGCATATAAATTTTAAAAGTGGGAAAAGTATCTTGGGTGTTGGTAGTACGTTTTTTATTATTCAGATAGGAGCGTTGATATTATTTCAAACAGATAATCTGATTGTAACTAGGGTAATTGGACCCGCGGCGGTAACTGATTTTAATGTCGCTTACAAATTATTTTCAGTTGTGATAATGGTTTTTCTAATTGTAATGACGCCTTTTTGGAGTGCTTTTACAGAAGCGTATGCAAAAAAAGATTTTGCATGGATGAAAAAGAGTATCAAAAAACTGCGTGTAATCTGGATAATGTTTTCCTTTGTAGGCGTACCAATTCTCTTAGTTTTTTCGAAGTGGATATTTAAAATATGGGTGGGAAACCTAACTAATATTTCTTTCAGTTTATCAGCAGCGATGGCGTGCTATGTAGTTTGCTACACCTGTTTGTCTCTGAACTGTTATTTCCTCAATGGAGTGGGGAAACTACGAGTGCAGTTAATTTTATATACAATAGTCACAGTTCTTAATATTCCGCTTGGCGTTTATTTGGGACATAGGTTTGGCCTGATAGGAGTCGTATATTCTAATGTTGCAATGTTTGTTTTCATGAATATAATTCTTTGGATTCAGTCAAATAGGGTATTAAATAATACAATTAAAGGCGTTTGGGCGAAGTAATATGAAGCAATTTTTATTTCTCATTAAATGTGTTTTTTATCCATTTATCTTATTAGATAGAAAAGTTATTGACCTTTATAATTTTATATCAGTCAAAAGAAATAACGTTTCTTACAGTCAATTTCCTAGGATCAAAGGTAAATTGGTTCTTGAGAATCGCGGATCGGTTTCGTTTGGGAATTCAGTCGTCTTTAATTCGGATATAAGATCGAATATGGTAGGATTATATAAACCGTGTACAATATTTGTCGGTAAAAACGGTGTATTAACTATTGGCGACAATTCTGGATTTTCCGGAATTTCCATCTATTGCTCAAATGCTGTAACCATTGGAAAATTTGTTAATTGTGGGGGAAATGTTTCTATATGGGATACCGATTTTCACCCCCTTGAATTTAAAGAAAGAAGGGTTCATAATGTTTCTTCCATCAATTCAAAGCCAATTTACATAGGTGATGATGCTTTTATCGGAG
>JAATEZ010000142.1 GCA_015655485.1 Lactobacillales bacterium
GATGGCGACTATGATGCTGCCATCCAACGGATCTTGACGAGTTTTGCTGGGAATGATGTGATTGAAGCCCGAATAATAGATGATAAAGGGATCGTTCGTGCGACCAGTGATGTGAGTAAAAAGAATGTTATTGGCAAGAAAAATGAATATCGTGATGTGAATGATTTTAAATTGAAGCGCAAGGAAGCCAAAGATGATGGCAACCGCGTTTGGATCAATGTTCAGCCCATTCAGTCTTCAACTGGTGACGCAATCATCGGAATTCTTTATGTGAAAAGTGATATAGAAAGCAAATACCAAGAAGTTACAAATACCGCTCTGATTTTCTTTACGGCTTCTTTGATTGCTTTGGCTATCGCTTTAGTGGTCGTTATGCTGGTGTCCAGAACGATCACGAAACCAATTGGGGAAATGCGCGCGCAAGCTATTCGAGTGGCTCAGGGGGACTATTCAGGAAAAGTCACTGTATATGGGAAAGATGAACTAGGACAATTAGCGGAAACTTTTAATGAATTGTCAGATCGTATTGAAGAGGTCCAGGAATCTATGGAAGCGGAGCGAAATAGGTTAGATGGAGTTCTAGCTCACATGACAGATGGCGTCATTGCGACTAATCGTCGCGGAAAGGTCATCATCATCAATGAAATGGCTTTAATGTTATTGGATGCTGATAAGGAACATGCTGTGGGTCAATCGATTCTGGCGCTTTTGCATATTGAAGAGAATTATAATTTGCGGCGTTTATTAGAGGAACCAGGTGAAATTGTTCTAGATTTTTCAAAGGAAAATGAGGAGCCAATCATTTTAAAAGCTGACTTTTCGATGATTCGCCGGGAATCTGGGTTTATTAGTGGGCTGGTCTGTGTTTTACATGATGTAACCGAGCAGGAAACGAACGAACGGGAACGCCGTGAATTTGTCTCTAATGTGTCGCATGAATTACGGACTCCGCTGACTAGTATGAAAAGTTATTTAGAAGCTTTAACAGATGGAGCGTGGAAAAATCCGGAAATAGCCCCGAATTTTTTGCGTGTAACGCAAGAAGAGACGGATCGGATGATCAGGATGATCAATGATCTATTAAGTCTTTCAAGGATAGATTCCAGTTCTAATGATAACTTACAGTTTGAATTAGTCAATCTTAATGAGATGTTCAATTTTGTGCTTGACCGTTTTGAAATGATGATCAAGTCGAACAAACAACATTATACGATTCGCCGTGAATTTACTAAAAGAGCGATTTGGGTGGAAGTGGATGCAGATAAAATCATGCAAGTGTTTGATAATATCATGAATAATGCCCTGAAATATTCCCCAATGGGCGGCGAAATCATTTGCCGAATGTTGGAGACACATAACAATGTAGTCATTAGTGTCGCTGATCAGGGACTAGGTATTCCCCAAAAGGACTTGGCCAGAGTTTTTGACCGTTTTTACCGAGTAGATAAGGCCCGTTCCAGAGCGATGGGAGGCTCAGGGCTGGGATTAGCGATCTCTAAGGAAGTCATTCGGGCTCATGGAGGAAGTATTTGGGCTGAAAGTACAGAAGGGGAAGGATCTACATTTTATATTTCCTTGCCATATGAGCCATATGAGGAGGATATATGGGAATGAAATTTTCGGATCATATATTAAGAATTGGTTTAACGATCGTGGTTCTTACCGGTCTCTATCTGTCTTTTAAAATTTGGACAAATCCAGCAAATAATGATGTGGCTGATTCCGACCAGAGTCAAATAACAGCAACGGAAGTGAAAGCTGCCAGTGAAGTTTTTTTACCAACCAAGCTTATTTGGCATCAAACGGGGAATCTGCAGTTGTCCAATCGAGAAAGTTTGATTACTACGATCCAGAAAAAAATGTCTAAGTGGAAATACAGAAATTTTAAAAAAATTAGTCGTGGCAATCAAGAAGAATTTAATAAAATTTTTCAGCAAAATGATACGGTCGAGTTGATTTATCCGAATCAGATGTTATTGGAAGAATATAATAGTGTTTTTAAAATGAATATAAAAAATATACCTAAAGACATCTTTTTTGACCGAATGATTATTCCAGTGGATGGAACAAAAATATATTTTTTAACAGATGAAAATTTTGTAGTATATGAGGTTTCAATAAAAACTCCGGTCGCGGAACTACAAAAAAGTTTGTCAGATAAGAACATCAGTTATACACCTGTATCTATTTTGCATGAAGAATTGCCGTATGTTTACTTTTTAGAAACGGACCTTGCTTTGAAGCAATATAGCTACATTTTGGCTTCTCAGCCGTATACTACATTCACCCAAGCTTTTTTTGAAGACTCTAGCTCTTTGCACCCAAATGAAGATGGCAGTAATGATTTAAGTTATACTGATGACAAGGGTTCAACGCTCTTTGTTCAAACCAGCTCAGGCTCAGTCTCTTTTCAGGGAGATCTGAAACAAACTGGTTTAAGTGATGTGAACAGTAATCCTTTTGGAATCAGCTATTATTATGTTGGAAAGCTGGGAAATAGCTTTGGGAACATTCGTTTTTTTGATTATCAAAAGAATACATTAACTTATCAGAATTATGTGGAAGGATTTCCAGTGTTCAGCGATATGGGAAAAGGAAGCATTCAAGTAACCATTGCGGATGAAAAGGGAATCACTATCCAAACAAATGTAGATACGATTCAAGTGCCGATCCCGTCTGATGAGGAAGTTTCTTTAGCCAAAACTCAAAACGTTGTGGATCAATTGACCCAAACAGGAGTTGATTTTTCGAGTATCAGTGATATTCAAATTGGTTATACCTGGGAAAATTTAACGGACACGAAACAAATAGTAGATTTGACACCACAATGGTATATTCGTTATGAAGACAAATGGGTGACCTTATCTGATCTTTTGGCGACTTATTCGATTGGGGGGAAAAGTGAATGAACTTTAAGCGAATCGAACTGATTTTTTTGATTGCTTTTTTAGGATTGAATATTTTCCTTTTTCAGCTTTATAATGAAGGAGCGAATGAAAAGGAGAATGTAACAAATGATAATGAAACAGCATCTATTGAAAGCCGTTTAACGGCTGATGGGATCAGTTTAAAATGGACGCTATCTGATGAGAAAAAGGAAGGATATTATTTAAGTGGGGAGGAAACGAGTTATGCTTCCTTAATAAATGAGTATCAAAATAATAATGGTATATACAATTCTCATTCGGTAGAACGAGTTCAAGATAATAAGCTGGTCAGTTACGTAAACGTCGAATTTGACAAGGCGCATGTCAAAAAAAATGTTACAGATTTTTTGACAAATCAGGGAGTTCCTTTTGGAAATGAATATACTTATTCTAAAGGTTTTTCCAAGCTGATTGATTCTGAAAAACAACTTTTAGCGGTTCAAGCTTGGGAAGGAATTGAATTTAACGATGAGACGGCACAAATCGTTATTGATTTGCAAGAAACAGACAAGAAAACTTATATCACGAAGTACACGCAGGCACATATTGAAAAAATAGAACCTTTGCGAGAAAAGCAAGATCTTTATTCTGAAAAAGATGCTATCACCACATTGTATAATAATAGCCGTATTCCTAATGATTCTACGATCAATTGGGCAAGATTGGGGTATTATCGGGCTTTTAAAGTTCGAGGGAAAAATGTCTATGTCCCTGTGTGGTTTGTGGCAATTGAAACAAAAAAGAATAGTACTAGCCAGATAGAGCAAGTAAATGCTATTTCGAACACTGTGATAAGTGGTTCTTCTATTGCAGAAGTGAAAAATTAAGTAAAATAGCGTATAATAATATTTCGAAGAGTACTATCGAAAGGGAAAGGGCAATGTCATGCAACCACAACCAGCTTTTAAAATCAGTATTTTAGCAAGCGGAAGTACAGGAAATTCACTTTATATTGAAACAGAAAAGAAAAAATTGCTGGTAGATGCTGGCTTAAGTGGGAAAAAAATCACGCAGCTGATGGAACAAGTTGGGAAAAATCCTGCTGATTTGGATGGGATTTTAGTGACACATGAGCACCGTGATCATGTTCATGGAGTAGGGGTCTTGGCACGCAAATATAAATTGGACGTCTATGCTAATCAACAAACTTGGGAAGCGATGAACCCCATCATTGGGGAAATCGATGGTCAACAGCGGCAAATTTTTGAAATGGGCAAAACTTTGACGATCGGCGATTTGGATGTTGAAAGTTTTGGGGTCTCACA
>JAATEZ010000386.1 GCA_015655485.1 Lactobacillales bacterium
AAATTCAGCCAGCTTTCCGGCGGTCAAAAACAACGGGTGGCAATCGCCCGCGCGCTGGTCAATCGTCCAAAGGTTTTACTGCTGGATGAGCCATTGAGTGCTTTAGATCTGCAGTTGCGGAAACAAATGCAGATCGAATTAAAAAAATTACAAAAAAAACTGGGTATTACTTTTATTTATGTGACTCATGATCAGGAGGAAGCTTTAACAATGAGTGACCGGATCGCTGTGATGGAAAACGGCAATCTAGAGCAGTTGGGTCATCCCAGAGAGATCTATGAAAAACCGGCAACTAAGTTTGTCGCTGATTTCATTGGTGAATCCAATATTTTTTACGGAGTAGTTGGAGAAAAATCTGCTGAGATCGTCAATGTCTCTGTAGAGGCCGGTCATGTTCAGGTCAAAGAAGAGTTTTCAGTTCAAGTGCAGGATATTGTTTATGTATCAGTCAGACCCGAATATATAAAAATTGCTCAAGAAGAGGTTGCCGGTTTTTCGCTGAAAGGACAAGTCAGCGAGCATTTCTATACAGGAAGTATGAACAAGACCATGATTTCATTAGCGAACGGAATGGAAGTAAAAATGAATACATTAGCCAATCAGGATCTAGTACCTGTGGGAACTAAAGTCTATGTTCATTGGCAGCCTGAAAATGCGATTTTGATGAAGACAGTCAGTCACGAAGTCTTTCACGTGATCGAAAATCCCAATTTTTCTTCAGCAATGACGGAATAGGGGGAAAGTAAATGAATGAGACAATCAAACAAAAGAAGAAAAAAAGCAAATCTGGTTTCAAGCTGTTCAGTATTATTCCTGTGTATTTCTGGATGGTAGCTTTTGTTGTTCTTCCCATGCTCTACGTATTTTGCATGAGTTTTATGAAAAAAGGAGTATACGGCGGAGTGGAACTGGGATTTTCGTTGAATAATTATACGCAAGTTTTTCAAAAGGAATATCTGCAAATTTATGGAGCTTCCATCGGGATCGCCTTAGCGACGACTGCAATTTGTCTATTGATCGCCTATCCCTTCACTATGTTCGTCGTTCAAAAAACTCAAATCACCAGAACTATTTTTATAGCGATGGTCGTAGTTCCATATCTCGTAAATTCACTAGTAAGATTGTATGCGTGGGTCACTTTGCTTAGGAAAACCGGAGTGGTCAATCAGTTTTTAATAAAAATCGGTCTGATCGATCAACCGATAGAATTCATCTACAATAACACAGGAGTTGTGATCGGCATGGTTTATCTCTTGCTTTTATTCATGATTTTACCATTATATTCTTCCATGGAAAAGTTAGATCCGGCTTTGATCGAGGCTGCCAGCGATTTAGGGGCCAAGAAATCTAAAATTTTGACACAAATCATTTTTCCATTGACCGCTCCCGGTGTGTTTGCCGGCTGTATCATGGTTTTCATTCCTGCTTTAGGTTATTTCTTCGTCTCGGATACTCTGGGCGGCGGAACTTCGCTGATGATGGGGAATTTGATCAAAAATCAGTTTATGGTCGCAAGAAACTGGCCATTAGGAGCAGCCATTTCTATAGTTTTGATTGCGATCACTTTACTTCTGGTTTCTATTTACGAACGGCGCGGCGGCAGTATGGACGATTTGGGAGGTGTCTAGCATGGCTTCTAAAGATAAGTCAAGATCGATTGGAAAAAATATCTATATCGGACTGGTTTTTCTGTTTCTTTATATACCGATCATTGTAGTTGTCATTTTTTATTTTAATACATCCAAAATGAATATTTTATTTGAGGGCTTCACCACTGAATGGTATCATACGATGTTTTATAATCGCACACTGATGGAAGCTTTGACTAATTCATTGATCGTCGGAGTGGTCAGCACACTAGTCGCAACGATCATCGGCACACTTGGCGCCTATGCTCTGTATAAATATGAATTTCCTGGTAAAAAAATGCTGGATCGTGTCCTTTATATTCCCGTAGTTATTCCCGAAGTTGTTTTAGGGATCTCTTTACTGGCTGTTTATTCGATTTTAAATATTGAATTGAGTCTGCTTACTATTATTTTCGCCCATATCACTTTTTGTATCCCTTTTGTTTTGCTGACAATGAGAGCCAGAATCGCGGGATTGGATGGAGCGTTGGAAGAAGCGGCTATGGATCTTGGAGCTAGGCCCTTCGTGGCCTTCTATAAAGTAATTTTACCTTTGTTAGTCCCCGGGATCACTTCTGGAGCCATGCTTTCATTTACCTTGTCTCTGGATGATGTGATCATCAGTTTTTTTACTTCGGGACCGGCGAGCACGACTTTGCCGCTGAAAGTTTACGCGATGGTAAAAACTGGAGTCACTCCGGAAGTGAACGCTCTTTCCACAATGATCATGCTGGTCATGATCACGATCGTATTGATCATTGCCGGGATACAAGTCAAAAAATTAAAAAAAATGGAAAACTAATGCAAATTGTTGGAGGTGGGGTTAAATGAAAGCGGACCGGATCATAAAGAGCAGCTCGATTTTTATTGGGATCGATCATACCTATTGCAGCGGCTTTATTGCCATAAAAGCCAATCGGATCATTGGGGTTTTTCAGGAGCAGAAACTAGATGAATA
>JAATEZ010000377.1 GCA_015655485.1 Lactobacillales bacterium
AGAAAATAGTTTTATAATTATCTAGTCCTACCCATACAGGATCAGAAATTAAGTTCCATTGAGTAAAAGAAGCATAAATCCCATATATAGTTGGTATACATACAAAAATAATAAACAAAATAAAATGTGGCCCAATAAACGCAAATGACTTAAAATTTATCTTTCGATTATTCATTGTCTTCATACACATATTCCTTTCGATGAAAAACCAAAGGAGAAACTTGACTCCTTTGACTTTTTCAAATTAATTAGTAGAAATTTCAGAGATCTTATCTTCTACATATTTTTGCATGGTAGCCAGACCTTCATCCATATCCAATTCTCCATAACAAATATCAGTAGCGTATGTGTCCAACGCTTCCAGAACATATGAAAAATATACGTAATCATAAATATATAATGTCTCAGATTCTTCCGGAGTCGAAGTAAAGAACGCTTGAGGATATTCTTGATACTCTTCACTTTCTTGAACATCATTACTTGCAACAATTTGTCCTGCTTTTGCCCACTCAATTGAATTTTCCCTTACATATTCTATAAAATCTGCAATCACTTTTTCTTTTGCTGCTGTTCTGTCTTCATTTTTTAAAGTAGCAAACATATGCGATGCTGCTCTATTTGTAACAATCTCATCTGAAGTAGAATAAACATTGGTAACACCCCAATTTAAACCTTCAACATCTGCATGAGCTGTTGAAGACCATGTCCCATCTGTTGAGAACAATACTGTCCCACCTTGAAACATCAAATAACCATCTTCTCCATAGGGGGTCATTAAACCAGCATCTGTCAATTTTTTAATATCATTTAACGCTTCTTTCATTTCGGAAGTATCAATAGTAGGATTATCATCTGAATCTGATATATTTCCACCCAAATTATGAATTTGAGCTAATATAACCCAAGACAGCAAAGAATTATTGACTACATAATCTCCTTCATTCATTTTTCCTTTTAAGCTCATTATTTCATCAAATGTTACAATGTTATCATCTAACCATGAAGTAACACCATATTTTTCAAGTAAATCTTTATTATAGTACATAGCGCTAGAATGGATATCCAGAGGAATTGTATATTGAACATCGTCAATATTTCCCGCCTCCCAAGCTTGATTAATATAGTTGCTTTCTTTCAATTCGGGTTGATAAGCAATCAAATCATCGGCGGTATCCAAAATACCTGAATTCACAAACTCTTTAACTTTATACGAGTGGATCAAAGCTAAATCCGGAATACCGCTTTTTGAGCTAACAACTGTACTTATCTTTGTATACATGTCGGCAGTAACAACATGTTTTAAGGTATATTTTGAATCAGATTGCTTATTAAATTTATTCACAAGTGTGTCCATGTAGGCACCATCGTCACCAGTAAGCGGTGACCAAAAAGTAACCGTATATTTTTTTTCTTGAGCACTTTGATATTTTTTATAGCCAAAAACAGATAATCCAATAATTACAATGAAAATACTTCCTACAATAATAATTTTTTTCTTCATCTTTTCCCCTCATTTCTGTTTGTTTTTACCAAATCATGTTTAGATAACTTGACTGCTGATCAACGCACATATTCTGATTGAAAAACACCAGATAAATTCGTTGAAAATATAGTAATTTTTTCAATCCATCTGTTTAAACTCCATCCTTTCGTCTATATTTAATTAATTTATGTATAAATATTATCATAAATTGAAAGCGTTGTCGATAATGTTTATATAAATAATTTTATTATTTTTTTATTTATATTAATAAATATATTAATTATTTTATTGAATATTGCTTTTATGTTTACTTACTTATACTTTAATGTTAATATAAGTGTTAATAAAAACTATTCTAATGAAATGTGGGGTTTTATAATGCAATTAGATATTTCTGAAGAATCATTAAAGGTGTATGAGGCTTTAGCTAGTAAGGTCCGCATTAAAATTATTCATCTTCTCTCAACCAAAAAAATGAACATTAAAGAACTAGCTAGTGATTTAAATCTAAGCAGTGCAATCGTAACAATGCATATAAAAAAATTAGAGGAAGCTGGTTTAATAAAAACTGAAAAATTTGGGCAACAAAAAATCTCAAGTTTAAAAGTAGATAATATTGAAATAAAATTTACTAAAAAAATTTTCCATGCTTTTGATACACACGAAACATCCATCCCCATTGGACATTATACTAATTATTCTGTGGAACCTACGTGTGGACTTGCTTCTATTCATGATTTTATTGGGCCTGTCGATGAACCAAAATATTTTATGGACTCTGATAGAATGAATGCTTGTATATTATGGTTTACTAAAGGTTTTGTCGAATATCAGACACCTAATTTTCTTATAGAAGATGAACATTTAGAAATGATTGATGTTTCAATGGAAATTTCTTCAGAGTTTCCGTTTTCAAATGATATTTGGCCTTCAGATATTACCTTTACATTAAATAATATCGAACTGGGAACTTGGACTAGCCCCGGAGACTTTGCCGATACAAGAGGAAAATACACTCCAAGCTGGTATCCTGATAATTTAAACCAATATGGTCTTTTAAAAACCTTACGTATAACTAATCACGGAACATATATGGATGGAGAACAGCTTTCAAAAGTTAATATTGCCGATTTGAATTCAACAAAAGAAACCTGGCATTTTAAAATAGAAGTCAAAAAAAATGCTAATAACATTGGAGGTTGCACATTATTTGGTAAAGGTTTTGGCAATCATGACCAAGATATTCAATTAAAGCTTTATTATAGTTAAAATTTTTATTACTATCAGTGACTTTTTCTTTAGTAACAATTTTTCATAAAAAAGCACAGAAAAAAATAGCATTCGAATAACTCAAATGTTATTTTTTCTGTGCTTTTTTTTATTTTCTCAGAACTTTTATTACTTATGTTTCAATCAACTATTTATTATATAAGTTTAATTTTATTCATTTTTCCATTCCCATTCTGTGATTTCAGGCAGATCTTCACCAATATCACGAATATAATCGTGGTGAGCAGATAGTCTATCATTCATTTTCTGAATCAAATGAGCTCCTTTATTGCCCAATTCAGGTAAATTCATTACGACTTCTTTCACTAAGCTGAAACGATCTAAATGATTTTGAACACGCATATCAAATGAAGTGGTGATCGTTCCTTCTTCTTCATAACCATGAACGTGCAAATCGTGATTTTGACGAGAATACGTCAATTGATTGATCAAATGAGCAAAACCGTGAAAAGCAAAAACAATGGGTTTGTTTACCGTAAAGATAGCATTGTATTCAGCGTCAGTCAGTCCGTGCGGATGTTCAATCGCTGGACGAAGCTTCATCATATCCACTACATTCACAAAACGAATTTTCAAATTAGGCATTTCTTCACGCAAGATCGACACAGCTGCCAAACCTTCCAATGTCGGTGTATCCCCGCAAGTAGCCATCACAACATCTGGTTCCTGTCCTTGGTCATTACTGGCAAAATCCCAGATTCCAATCCCTTGTTTTACATGTTTTGCTGCTTGATCCATTGTCAGCCATTGCTGTCTCGGCTGTTTTGAAGAGACGATCACATTGATTTTGTGTTTTGTTTTCAGACAATGATCCATGACCGCGATCAGCGTATTAGCATCTGCCGGCAAATAAGCCCGCATGATTTCTGCTTTTTTATCCACTATATGACCTAAGATACCCGGATCTTGGTGAGTGTAACCATTATGATCCTGCTGCCAAACATTAGAAGTCGCAATTAAATTTAGTGAAGCAATATCTTTTCTCCAAGGTAGTTCTGAAGTGACCTTTAGCCACTTGCCGTGAAGAGTGATCATTGAATCAACAATTCTCAGAAAAGCTTCATAGCTGGCAAAGAATCCATGACGGCCCGTCAACAAATAGCCTTCCAGCCATCCTTCACACATATGTTCGCTCAACATAGAATCAACGATCCGACCATCATGAGCCAACCCTTCATCATTCGGTTCATGAATCTCAGGGAGCCATTGGCGCTTGGTGGCTTCAAAAACTGACCATAAACGGTTAGACATTGTTTCATCCGGACCAAAAATTCTAAAGTTGCGATTTTCTTCATTTAATCTGACTACATCACGAACATATTTGCCAAGTTCGATCATATCTTGAGCAACAGTTACTCCTGGAGATTCTACCTTCACCGCATAGTCTCTATAATCCGGTGTTTTTAAATCTTTTAACAGGACCCCGCCATTCGCATGAGGATTTGCGGCCATACGTCGACTTCCATCGGGCGTCAATGCTTCCAAATCAGGAAATAAACGGCCTGATTCATCAAATAGCTCCTCCGGTTTGTAGCTTTTCAACCAATTTTCTAATTCTTCGATATGTTCCGTATGATATTTATCCACTGCTAATGGTACCTGATGAGCACGAAATGAGCCCTCATTTGGCAAACCGTCAACAAAAGCAGGACCCGTCCATCCCTTTGGAGTTCGCAAAACAATCATCGGCCAAATGGGGCGCGTAGGATCATTATTCTCACGAGCTTTCTTTTGAATAGCTTTGATTTCTGCCATCACTGTATCCAATGTATCTGCCATTGATTGATGCAAAATTTTAGGATCATTTCCTTCAACAAAATACGGCTTCCAACCATTCCCTTCAAAAAATTTTTCTAGTTCTTCATGCGAGATCCGGGATAATACAGTCGGATTACTGATTTTATACCCATTCAGATGAAGAATTGGTAAAACTGCTCCATCAGTGATTGGATTAACAAATTTATTTCCTTGCCATGAAGTAGCTAATGGTCCGGTTTCCGCTTCACCATCTCCGACGACACAAGCCGTGATCAAATCGGGATTATCAAAAACGGCGCCAAAGGAATGAGAAAGTGAATAACCTAATTCTCCACCTTCATGAATAGATCCTGGTGTTTCTGGCGCCATATGACTGGAGATCCCGCCCGGAAATGAGAATTGTTTAAATAATTTTTTTAAGCCTGAAATATCACGACTGACATTAGGATAAACTTCACTATAGGTTCCATCAAGATAGGCATTGGAAACCATGACTTGACCGCCATGACCAGGTCCAGAAATATAAATCATATCTTGATCATATTTTTTGATCATCCGATTTAAGTGAGTATAGATAAAGTTTTGTCCTGGAATGGTGCCCCAGTGCCCCACAACTTTAGCTTTTAAATGTTCTTTTTTTAGAGGATCTCTTAGCAAAGGGTTGTCCAAAAGATATAACTGCCCTACAGCTAAATAGTTGGCTGCACGCCAATAAGCATCCATTTTTTGTAGATAATCAGGTGCATCAGTGTCTTTCAATTGACTCGGTTCTTTTAAAAATGTCTCCATTTTGTTCCTCCCATATTTTTCTTTTTAGGTAAAAATTACTTTAACATTTATTTATTATACGCTTATGTGAAATAAAACACAATGACCTTTTAGTTTTTTTTACCTAAAATAACATTTTTAGGTAAAAAAAACTAAAAAAAGATTTCCGTCTCACCTTTAAGCGAGACGGAAACCTCGAAAAAATAATTTCTTTTAAATAATTATCAAAACATCAAAAGATTTTAGAACCATTTCCTTTGAGACGAATTGATTAGTTAATAAATTTTTCTTGCCGTTAAAAATTGCCGGTACTCTTTTTTCTACTTGACTCAAATTCAAAACAAAAGTAAATTCTTGATCATCGATCACTCGCTTAGTGATTTCCAAACCTTGAGCATTTTCTGCTATTGGCCTAATTTTACTTTCTTGTGTGACCTGATCTAAAAGATAAGTTAACCCGTTCTTTTCCAGCTGAGTCCCAACATACCAAACTTTTCCTTCTCCGTAACTATTTTTAGTTATAGCGGGAGTACCAGTATAGAAATCTGTACTGTAATTTGCGATCGTTTCAGCTCCTTCAATATGGATCAAGTCACATAATAAATGACATTCATATTCTTCTTTTGTCGCAAAGTTCACTTTATTCGCTTGTTCAGGCGCTAATGCATCTATTTCCTCCACCCAGATCCCAGCCAGATTTTTTAAAGGACCAGGATAGCCCCCCAGGTAAACAAGATCTGATTCGTCAACCAATCCGCTCATAAAGGTTGTCACAAAGTTTCCGCCTGCCTGAACATAGTTTTCTAAACGTTCGGCAAGCCCTGCCTTGATCATATAAAGAACTGGTGCAACTAATAAATCATACTGACTAAAATCGCTATCCACTGAAATCATATCTACAGCAATATTTTTTTCATAGAAATAAGTATAATATTGCAAAATTTGATCCACATATTTTAAATCTTTATTAGGTCCGCTTGTGTATTCGAGCGCCCAATAATTGTCCCAATCAAATAAAATGCCGACTTTATTATTACTTGTCGCACCAATCAACGCATCGCCCAGCTGGTTTAACTCTGCACCTAATTGAGCGACTTCCCGAAAAACACGAGTATTTTCATGCCCGACATGTTCAATAACAGCCCCATGAAATTTTTCGCAAGCTCCAACAGAACGCCTTAATTGGAAAAACTGAATCGTATCTGCTCCGTGAGCTATCGCTTGATAGCTTTGAGCCCGCATCTGTCCCGGGCGTTTTAATGAATTATAAGGCTGCCAATTTTGCTGGCTTGGCGTTTGTTCCATCAGCATAAAAGACTGACCGTTTTTTAACCCCCGCATTAAATCATGACGCATGGCTGTTTGCGCCCATGGCGTATTATAGCTGGGATAATTATCCCAAGAAACAATATCCATTTCCTTCGCCCATTTAAAATAATCTAACGTTTTATATGTTCCCATCAAATTAGTTGTGATCGGCGTCGTTTGATCGATCGATCTTATTGCATCGCGTTCCATTTTGAAATTTGCTAAGATACTGTCAGAATTAAAGCGGCAATAATCGATCGAGATTCCAGAAAAAGCTGTTTTATCCTTGCCGATCCCTTCTGAGAGTGCATTAGGTAAAACGATCTCATCCCATTCATAAATAGTATGACCCCAAAATTCTAAATTCCAAGCTTTATTCAGGGCTTCGATCGTTTGATACTTTTGTTGCAGCCAGACACGAAAGGCTTTAGCGCAATTCTCACAATAACATTGCCCGCCGTACTCGTTATTGATGTGCCAGCAAGTGATCTGCGGATTTTGACCGTAACGTTCGGCTAATTTTTCTGCCATTTTTCGGGCATATTTCTGATAGACTAAACTATTGGGACACGCATTATGTCTTTGTCCAAATTTATGCTGGCGCCCTTCATAATCCGTTCGGTTCACTTCTGGATAACGCTTAGACATCCATGCCGGCAAAGCAGCTGTAGAAGTGGCCAAAACAATATCATACTTTGCCTGACTTAACTTATCGATCACTTTATCTAACTCAGAAAAGTCATAATTTTTTTCTGATGGCTGTATCTTTGCCCATGAAAAAACATTGACTGTGGCCGAATTGATTTCCGCTTGCTTAAAAATGCGCAGATCTTCTGACCAAATTTCTTCTGGCCATTGATTCGGGTTATAGTCTCCACCATAAAGTATACGCTTGAACATTTTATTTTTCATAAATTGCCTCCAAATTTTCTTTTATTTATCTATTATTATAGCTAGTTCAGCTCAAAAAAAGTATAATAAGGAAAAACAGAATCTATAACAAAACGAAACAAATGAGGAGGATTTTATGGAAGTTTTTTTCAATATTATAAAAGAAAAGAATCCGCTCTCAGCTGAAAGCATTGGTCACGAGTGGAGCCAACCGCCAGTAGAGAGAAAAACGGGCTACCCTTACTATCACTGGCTGCAAACTTATAGCGGATCAGGTAAAATAAAAATTGAAAATAAAGAAATTTTACTAAAAAAAGGACAGGGAATCCTTATCCCTTCCTTTATTCCGCATTCTTATTTTCAAAATTCGGCAGAAATATGGATAACCAACTTTGCCACTTTCGGAGGAAGCCTGGTCACAATAATCCCTGAGTTGCTCCAAACTGCCCATTATATCCTAGCTGAAGACTCAAACGATTTTTCTTATACTCAATGGCTGCTAAATTTGCTGAATAGTATAAAAAAACAAAACAAAAAATCGACAGAAATCGAAACTTCTGTCGCTATTTTTCATTTTCTGTTACACATCAGATCCCAGACCGCTCAAGAAATCATTACGAACAATCAGCTTTATGAAATATACGTCCGTCCGGCGATCGATTGGATCGAAAAAAATTATTCATTCAACTGCTCTGTCACTGAAATCGCCCGGCAAGTTTATATCTCACCTCAATACCTGACTCGTTTGTTTCAAAAATATGTTGATCGAACTCCTTATAAATATTTACAGGCTTATCGCATGAAAAAGGCAAAAGAAATCTTGATCACCCAAAAAAATAAAAAAATAAAAGATTTGGCTATTGAGATCGGTTTTAACGATGTCAGCCATTTTGTTGCCGCATTCAAACAAGAAACCGGCGCTACCCCAGAACAATTCAGAAAAATGTATTGATCATAAGAAAAGCTGAATGAGGCGTATCAGACTTTGAGCAAATTAGAAAACTCAAACAAAGATGCCTTTTATCTTTGCGAGAATTTATCTATTTGCCGATAAGTCTGCCTCTTGAAGCTGGATCAAGAAAAGCTGAACAAGTTTGATTTGACTTAGAGCAATAATGACAGAAAAAAAGAATGATTTCCCCATTCAAACGGAAACCACTCTTCTTTATTTTTTAAGATTTTTCATTTTACCATTTATCACGCGGGCATTTTTTTTGCCTCAGGCTGGCACGAAACTCCACGAAACAGCCACAGTGAACACAAGTATGCTGAGAAAGGCTGGGACATTTACAGCAGATATTCAGACGTTTCTCTCGTATCTTTGTCGAGACTAGATCCTGTTCCAACTCTAACTGCTCTTCCACCAGCTTGTGAACATCCAACTGGCTGACCGTTTCTTTTAGATCACAACCAATACAACTCATCTTTTTCAACCTTCTCCTGCGGTCAAAGTCACAACACTCATTGGCGGTAGTTGAACTTGCAGCTTCTTCTCCGTCAGCTTGAACCCTGCAAAGGCTTGTTTCACAATATTGTCGGGTTCTTCAAATGAATTATGCGCATCCATTTTTTCTGCTGAAATATATTCTCCAGAGACCTCAGCAAAGCCATTTTCATTAATAAATGTCGTTTCGCGAGTCTCATGCAAATCAAAATTACACAAGCTGATGGTCAGTTGATCATTTTTCTTTGATATTGTATAGCTTATATTCTCTGCTACTGCTCCATAACTATCGATCAGCTCAGCCTCCTGATGGTTTTTATATAAATCAAAAACATAATACGTCGGCGTTTTGATCATCTTTTCTTCTTCTGTTAACAGCATCGCCTGCAGAACATTGACCATTTGAGCAATATTAGCCATATGGACACGATCCGCATGTTTATGGAAGATATTTAAAGTAATAGCTGCCACCATGGCATCGCGGATCGTATTCTGCTGATATAGAAAACCTGGATTGGTTCCCGGTTCAACATTGTACCAAGTTCCCCATTCATCCACGATCAATCCCACTCTCTTTTCAGGGTCGTATTGATCCATGATCCTGCTATGTTTAGTGATCAACTCATCCATATACTGTGCTCGCTCGATCACACTATACCACTGCGTTTCAGGAAAATCCAAGGCATCGCCCTTATCATTCCAAGTATCAGGTTTCGGTAAGGAATAATGATGCAAGCTGATACCATCCATATAACGAGCAGCATTTTTCATCACGATCTCGGTCCAATGATAGTCATTGACATTTGGCCCACAGGCAATTTTATAAATATTTTCCTGGCCATATTTACGAACATAGGTCTGATATTGACGATATAGATCGGCATAATATTCTGGGCGCATATTGCCGCCGCAACCCCAACTTTCATTACCCACTCCGAAAAACTTCATTTTCCATGGCTTTTCTTGCCCATTTTCCTGGCGCTGATTCGCCATTGGGGATTCGCCTGCCATCGTGATATATTCGACCCATTCTTGCATTTCTTGAACCGTTCCGCTGCCTACATTTCCATTGACATAAGCCTCGCAACCCAATTGACGGATCAGCTCAAAATATTCATGCGTTCCAAAACTATTATCTTCAGTAATACCGCCCCAATGGGTATTGATCATTTTTTTGCGTTTTTCCTTTGGTCCAATACCATCCTGCCAATGATATTCATCCGCAAAACAGCCTCCTGGCCAGCGAACGACCGGTACATTGATTGCTCTCAGAGCCTCCGCAACATCCGTTCGAATCCCATTTTCATTTGGGATCGTTGAATCTTTCCCTACCCAAACTCCTTCATAAATACAACGACCCAAATGTTCTGCAAATTGCCCATATATAAATCGGCTTATTGGGACTCCGTCTTTTCTTGATAATACCGTAATCTCGTTCATATTTTTACCTCTTCCTTTACTATAATTTTTATTTTTTCTTTAGCCAGACAGTCATTTCATTCTCACCGCGATTTCCCCAAGCAAAATAGGGGATCAACGTGAGCGTTTCCTTTATTTCCTCTTCTAAATGATCAAATCGATAAAGTTTATCTTGCCAAGCTTCACTTTCTTTCCGTTTAGATGCCTCAATTTGAATCAGATTCAACTCTCCCAAATCTGATTTTTTTACAACCATTTTTTTTGACGCGTATGGGCTTACACTATACTGACTTAAATTTGATCCATTATCGATCGATTCGGCGCAATAAACAAACGGTCCATATTGTAGAGCCATTTTCCCCGCATCGGCCTGCACTTTCGGATGACTAGTGATCGTTAATATAGCCGGATCCAGTTCAAAAGTCACTTCATCTTCATCTTTCCACTCCCGCTGAATATTAAAATAGCCCTTGGCAAATTCAGCGTCTGCCAGTTCTCCATTAAGCTTGACCACAAATCTTTGAGACCAGTTTGGAGAGCGAATGCTCAGATTGAAGCTATTCTTTTTTTGACTTCTATAGGTGAGCGAAACTTTCTTAGAAAAAGGAAAATGACTTTTCTGTTCTATTTGAAAAAATTCATGATCAAAATCAACATTTACTGTAGAGGCTGCAAAAAGATGAACTGCCAAAGTTTTTGTTTGAATATTCTTTGTATAAATATAACGTCCTAACGCACTAATGGTTCGTGTAAAATTAGGCGGACAACAAGCACAGCCCAACCATTCCGGCCGAACCGTTTTTACATGCCCCTTGCCGGGATTATGATGACAGCTGTCAGGTTCAACTTCTAATGGATTCACATAAAAAAAGTGTTTGCCATCCAGAGCCATTCCTGCTAAAACACCATTATATAAGGCTCTTTCCAAAACATCAGTATATTTGACATCAGGATCATTCCGATACATGCTTGCTGCAAAGTTAACCATCCCCACAGCCGCACAGGTTTCACAATACATCGTATCATTCGGTAAATCATAATCTCCAGTAAAGGCTTCACCCGAAACTGTTGACCCCACTCCACCTGTAATATACATTTTTCTTTTCACAATATTATCCCAGATTTTTTAACAAGCAGCAAAAAGCTCCTTATCCTCTGTATAGTAAGCAACGTCTGCCATTCCTTGACACATATATAGCATCCGCACAGCATGACCTTCAGCAGTTTTTTGACTTCGAGGAGGCGCATAACCTTGTAAATAATTCAGATCAATAGATATTTCCTTATCCTCTAGACCTTCCGCCACATTTTTTTGCGTTTGCCTACGATAAAAATCAGGATCTTTGCCGCGAACTTCCAAAAAAAACGAGGCCAATTCCAAATACTGGTTGTTTCCAGTTTCTTCATAAAGCTTTGCTAACGCCAATTCAATTTCTTGATGTCCGTCTGCTCCATGGATTTTTCCAGGCTCTTTGCCAAAATGATCAGCAATATCATCAACAAACTTTTCTGCGATCTTTAGCAGCTTATTCTTGCCGGTGGCTTGTTTGTAAGCCACCGCGGCTTCAATCAAATGTCCCGCGCAATAAAGTTCATGACTTTGGTACAAACAACGGTATTTTAATTCTGGATGATCTATTTGATAAAATGTAGATAAATAACCGCTCCTATCCTGAGCCTTCGCGATCAATTCGATCACATTATCAGCTAATTCTTCTATCTCTTCATGTTCACCATTCATCAGATCATAAGCTACTGTTTCGATCCACTTGTATGCGTCGCTGTCTTGAAACCACCAACCATAATGATGTCCTTTGGTTAAACCTGCTGCGATCCGCAAATTCTCAAGAACATGACTTTTCTCATTAGGAAGAGAATCCTCCTTTCTTTCTTTTTCAATCGTGATACCGGCTGAATCATTCATGACATCATATTGATAAGGGATCACTTCTTCTTTTATTAATTGATGATATTTTCTCCAAAAACTATCTGTGATCGTAACATCCTTAGGCAATATACTAGTGCTCATTCTGCTTTCTCCTTTGCCATTTTTATTAATTTCACATCATGCTTCACTATTTTAGTTTTCTCTGTCAACTTTTTTTGAGGTTCCCAAAGATCAATGAATTCATTTCCCTTTAATTCTTTTTGAAATACTTCTTTTGGAACAAAATTTGTCTTTTCATCAATATTAAAAATAGCGAAATAGCGAGTTTCCCTTGATTCAGCTTGCCAAACAACTATTCCATTTTTACGATAAATCTGTTTCGATTCAAAAATATTGTCATGCATTTTATTCACTTCAATATTTGTCAATAGCGAGTTTGTCCAAACATCATTATCTCGCAGCTCACCTCCAAATATCAGCGGAGAACGAAAAATCGACCATAAAGAAACCATCGTTCGCTGTTCAGCTTTTGAAAAACGTGTTTGCCGATCAGCCCCGTCTCCGTCTACTGAACGAATCCCTATATGGCCTAAAGGCAGCATGTCGCAATCCGGCCAATTTCCTTTTCTGGTAAATGGAGCCCATCTTTCACACCGCTCAAACATTCCTGATAAGGAGTTCCAACTATCCCAAAAATCATCCGTTAACCGCCACATATTGGCATTTTCTAAAAGAAAAGCTCCATTTTTTAAGGCCGCTGGCCCAGGTGATAAGCTTAATAACATAGGTCGTTTTGTCTGATCAATGGCCTTTCTGATCAACTCGATCTCTTCTTTATGCATTCCATACAGAGTTGAGGCAGCGATATCGTCTACTTTGATAAAATCAACTCCCCAATCCGCGTACAAATCCATCAAAGAATTATAATACAGTTGGGCCCCCTCTTTACTTGCATCAACTCCATACATATCAGTATTCCAAGGACAAATAGAATTTGTTGATGCGATGGTACGGGCGGTAATTTGAGTACCCAATAGTCCGGTATTATTATGGACCGCTTGTCTGGGAATACCACGCATGATATGAATACCAAACTTCAATCCTAATCGATGGATATCATCTGCTAAAGGCTTAAAACCTTTTTTACCTTTCGCAGAAGGAAATCTTCTCACACTAGGCATCAAGCGTGAAAATTCATCCATCTCCAGCGGTACAAAAGGATGATACTGTGAAGAATCAGCAGAAGGCTCGTACCATTGGATATCAACTACAATATATTCCCAGCCGTATTTTTTTAGTTTTTCTGACATATATAACGCATTCGCTCGTACTTCTTCTTCAGTCACAGACGCCCCATAACAATCCCAACTATTCCATCCTTTGGGCGGTGTAGTTGACCACTCTTTAAATGTCATTTTCTAGCCTCCTCTTTTTTTAATTAATATAATTATTAATTAAAAAAATTCCAATTAATAATTATCAATATAGACTATAACATAAATGTTGTCAATAATCGAAAAGAAAAAAACTCTTGATTTTTTTATGGTTTACATATATATTAATCATATAAAGACTCTTTAATTGATCTTTATTTTATGCTGTTTAAATCAAAGGAGCTGTTTTTATGAAATTGGATACTTCAGAAGAATCATTAGCTGTTTATGAAGCGCTGGCCAGCAAGATACGCTTGCAAATCATTCGCTTATTAGCAGATAATGCTTTGAACATTAAAGAACTGGCTGAAAAACTAGGCCTGAGCAGTGCGATCGTGACTATGCATATAAAAAAATTAGAAAAGGCAAGACTGATTACAACGGAAAGGATCCCAGGAAAATCGGGGACACAAAAAATTTCGCGTTTAGCCGTGAATGACGCAATTATTAATTTTCCTAAATCTAGACAAATCGATGAGCAGTGGCATGAATCCATTGTTCCTATCGGCCAATATGTTGATTTCTCTGTAACTCCCTCATGCGGTTTAGCCACAGATACAGCTTATATTGGCAAGTTTGATGATCCGCGCTATTTTCTAGATGCTCAGCGCGTAAACGCAGGAATTCTATGGTTCACTCAAGGATATATGGAATATAAGATTCCCAATTTTTTGAAATCAAATCAAACTCCTGATTTATTGGAGATCAGTTTTGAGATAGCATCTGAATTTCCTTCATATAAAGAAAATTGGCCCTCTGACATTACGTTTTCAATCAACCAAATCGAAGTAGGGACTTGGACAAGTCCAGGAGATTTTGGTGGAACTAAGGGAAAATTCACTCCTGACTGGTGGCCTGAAGCAATCAACCAATATGGTCTGCTCAAAAATTTACGAATCGATCAAGAGGAGACAAGAATGAATGATGAGATTCTTTCGAGTGTTTCTCTAAAGAATTTGGATATCCACAGAGAATTTTTAACTTTGCGAATCGCCGTGAATGAAACTGCAAAAAATGTTGGCGGCTGTACTTTGTTTGGCTCCGGATTCGGCAATTACGCACAAGATATCCTCTCTAAACTTTACTACCATTGATTTAAAAAAGAATAAACGATGAATCAAAAACAATTTCTTCTGAAAAAAAGCCTTCTGCTGAAACGAAAAGACCACTGTCTCACTAATTTTTCCGGCTTCTACTTACTTCTTTAGTTGTTTATCACTACTGATTTGTGCTACTCTATTCTTGCAGAGATATTATCATCAGGAGGATTTTATGAACACTTTATTAGGAAAAAAAGTCAAATCAATTGAACATGATAGTAAATCAAGTGGTGTCACCCAAATAATCATTGCTTTAGTATTGCTTTTTTTAATTCCCATTTTTCTATTGGGAAATCTTATTTCTTTAGTTTTAGGCTTACTAGTTTTTTTACTGCTGCTTATTATGGGTTTAACAAATTATTTTAAAAAAAATGATTCTGTTGCTCTATATGAAAAAGGAATCATTATCAACAACTGGCGCAAAGCTTCGGAAATTTACCGCGAAGATATAAAGAAAATAGATTTTAAAAAGAAACTTATGGTTGACCGTTTTGCCATTCGTTCTTGCGAGGTCGCTGTCATCCATACTAAGGATGATGCCACTTATGAAGCGCCTATTGAGGTCGATAAAGAAATGCAGCAATTATTAAAAAACTTGACCACCACTCCACGCATTTTTTAACACGCGACCCAGAAAAGCGGAAGGAACTGTTCCAGCTTGTGAGCAAAAATAGTAGAAAAGCGGAATGAGGCCTATTATGCTTTGAGGGATAGCAAAAAAAATTTAGACAAGTCAAATAAGCTGACACAATGAGTTCATCATTTGTGTCAGCTTATTTTGTTTCAAGTGCTTAGAATCATTGAATGAAAAAATCTGCTTCTCTGATCAATCTAAATCTTCCCCATTTGTCTTGATCACTTTCCTGTACCAGTCAAAAGATTTTTTCTCATAACGATCCCCGGTTCCTTGACCTAGGTCGTCTAAATCAACATAAATAAACCCATAACGTTTTGACATTTCACCAGTTGACGCACTAACCAAATCAATACAGCCCCATGGGGTATAACCCATTAAATCGACTCCGTCATTAATCGCCTCATGCATCGCAATAATGTGCTTACGTAAATAATCGATCCGATAATCATCCGCAACAAAATGATTTTCGTCTATTTTATCAATAGCTCCTAAACCATTTTCTACAACAAAAAGGGGTTTTTGATATCGATCATACAATTCGTTCAAGGCTATCCTTAATCCGGTTGGATCGATTTGCCATCCCCACTCGCTAGCTTCTAAGAAAGGATTCTTCACACCGCCAAGCATATTTCCTGCTGCTTCTTCTGTATCTTGTTGGGTTTCATTGATTGCGGTCGACATATAATAGCTAAAACCGATATAATCGACCGGATATTTTTCTAGCAATTCTAGATCATCCTCAGCTATTTCGAGATCTTTTACATGATATTTTTCAAACATCCGTTTAGTATAAGCAGGATATTTCCCGCGAACTTGAACATCCGCACAGAAAAAGTTCATCTCCTGATTGTTTTCCAGTGTAGCCATTTGGTTAACTGGGTCCGCATCATAAGCATATGTCGTTGCATAAAGAATCATACAGCCTATTTCTACTTTTGGATCGGTTTCATGCGCGATTTTAACAGCTAAACTGCTGGCCACAAACTGATTATGGAAAGCTTGAAAAATGTTCTGTTTGTCTTCCGCCCCATTACTTTTAATTAAGCCTTGGCTCAATGCCGGAAAATGAAAGGCACTGTTTATTTCATTAAAAGTCATCCAGTATTTTACTTTACTGTGAAACCGTGTCAAAACAACTTTAGCATAACGTTCATAGAAAGTAATAAGTTCCCTATTTTTCCAGCCGCCATATTTTTTAGCCAGATTTAGCGGCATTTCATAGTGAGAAATAGTAACTACTGGTTCGATCCCATATTTTAAACACTCATCAAAAATCTGATCATAAAATATCAACCCGGCTTCATTAGGTTTGATCTCATCACC
>JAATEZ010000268.1 GCA_015655485.1 Lactobacillales bacterium
ACAAAACATCCGCACAGCCGGTATACCAGCAGATCGCCAATGCAATGATCCGTCATATCAGTGATCACGATTCCGCCAAGCAGGGAAGTATAAAGCAGCTTTTCACGAATTTGAGGAGATATTTCATCCTTAACAAGCGCCGGCAGGCACTCGCCAAATATTTTAATTGCCTCCAGGGCGATCATATCAGAGAGTCTGGTGGAACGGTTAGATAAAAAGCCCTCAAAAGAATGGGTAAAAGCATCGATCCCCGTATTGATCGTTACCTTTCTGCTCAGTGACTGCGTGTACTTGAAATCAAGCAGCGCGTACCGCGGAAAAGTCTGATCATTGCCAAAACTGACCTTTGTTTGTAAATCCTTTCGAAGCAGCACACTGAAGGGAGTTACTTCGCTGCCGGTTCCGGCTGTTGTCGGAATCGCCACGATCGGTAAAACCTTTTCAAACTCATTTGTGAACAAATCCAGCGGGTTCATTTCATTCGCACTTAAAACGGCCACTGCTTTAGCCGCATCCAGCGGGGAACCCCCGCCGATCCCGATGATAAATTCGACATTCTCTTGTTTGGCTTTCTCTGCCGCTTCTGTTACAGTTTCCAAAGAAGGGTTATTTTCAATTTTATCAAACAAAATAAACTCGATCCCGTTATCACTTAGAGCAGCTGCAACGTCCTGATAAGCTCCGGAAGCTTTCGCGGAGTGCTTCCCTGTCACCAGCATGGCTTTTCTCCCTAAGCCTTTGAATATATCCTGATTCTTTTGAACACATCTCGATTCCGCGATCACTTGGGTCGGCATATGAAAATGATAGTCCATTTTTTTTCCTCTTTTCTGCAGATAAATAATTTAAGACTGCGCCTTTTGAAATAAATTTGCTGTCACTACACGAATGAACTGCGGCAGCTTCTCATAGGAATAAGGTTTATAAATCCGTTCTTTCCATGTGTGGGCCCCTTTTCCATAGACTCCAATATCAACTGCCGGAATAGCCAGCTGCTTTATTTCTTCTACTGGTAAAGGATAAAGCTTTTCCATTGCCGGAAAATTTGTAATAAGTGAATGGATCTCAGGAGCTGTTTCTTTCATTGAAAGATAACTGCTGTCAGACAAATATGGGAAAAATTTCCGCTTTTTAAAAATTTCCGAGCTGCTGAGTGAAAATGTCTCTATAGATTCGGTTAAACTTTCATCAACTATCGAACCACTTTCAATCGAGTTATGCGGACAAAATGGCGGAGCAAAGAAAATCACTACTTTAGGATGATCTTCGCCGCTGACCAGTTCCAAAGCCTTAATCATTTCAAACCCGGCAGAGCGCTTATCCAGCTCAGGATATTTTGCTAAAACATCCTGAATGATCGCTTTTGTATCAAAGCCTTTATTTTCCAGATAATCAATATATTCCGCATAAGTATAAACGTCCACCGCATGCTGAACTTTATTGACTGGAATACCGATCTTACGGCGATATTTCTCAAAACGTTCATCTAATGATCGGGAAATTTCCTGACAGGCTGCACTGCTCGCTTCTTTTAATTGGCTCATGATCCACTCAGCAGATTTTTCATACAAAAATGTATTAAAATACATATAGGCTGTTTTAGCCGTCTGCACATTATAAAAATCTTTTTGATCCCGCTGCATCAAACAGGAAGAAGGCAAAATTTCTTCATCAAAAATATCTTCACAGATCGCCGGATTATTATTTATTTTCAAATTGATCGCACTGGAGAGCAAAGTTGGATCGACTCCGGCCAAAGTATTGCCGACATGGACTTCCCGGCCTTTGATATAAAAACAAGTGAGCAGTTTCCCTGCAGCTCCCGTATAAATATAACGACACTGGTCTCCTTCATATAATGGACTGACAAAATCCGTATTGATCGCTGCCAAATAATTCAGATCATGCTTTTTTTTCAATTTTATCAGCTCAGGGATCGCTGCAATGACACCAGAATGGTCGTTTTCTTCTACACAATTGATCATGAACAAAAGATTGCCGGTCTGTTCCTGCGGGTGTTCTGAAAAATATAATAAGTTGCCTAAATGAACTGCGATCCCGCTTTTCATATCCAGCATTCCGCGTCCAAAAGCCCATTCTTCTGATAAAGCATCTTTTTTGACCTCTTCATCCTCATCATAAGTTTTGAAAAACTCTGCCAGCTTTTCTGGAGCAAAAGCAAATTCCTTCTGCTTTCCATAATCTTCGACTCCGACGGTATCCAGATGAGCATGATAGATCACCGTATTTTTTTCTCCCGTTTTAGGCAGAAAGGCAAAAACATTTTTTCTTTCCAGCTGATCTTCCTTAAGTTTATTGGTCCAGACAAGCTGCGGATTTTTTTGAAAATACGGAAAACTTCTTAAAATAGCTTCTATCGCTTGAGCCAGCTTTTTTTCTCCTCCGGAGCTGTTGACACTAGGTATTTCTACCAGATATTTTGCCATTCGTTCCACTCGTTCTGCCGGCTCTAAATTTTTAATTTGTTCATACACCTTATCTCGCCTCCAACATTTATTCCCAATGAACCTAATTCCCGGATTTTGCCGATTCCATCGCTCTCTTACTATATTCAGCAATCCATTTGTCAAATGATCCGTCATCTTCGCTTTCTTTAATAACTTTGTTGATTACTTCTATTAAATCATCATTTCCCTTATTTACTCCAATAGCCGTATATTTATAACGATATTTTTTCGGAATTTTGACATCCGTAAGAACGATGTTATTTCCGCTTAATAAATATTGCTGCGCTACAGTATCTTCTATCACGACCGCATCCACTTGACCGCTGATCAAATTTAAAATGACATCTGGCAATTTTTCTAATGATACTACTTGAGCAGGTTTAATCGCTTCATTTACGATCGTTTCTTGAGTTGTTGATTTTTGAACCCCTATTTTTGCCTCCTTCAAATCTTCGATCGATTTGTATTTATCTGCGTTTTTCTCCAAGGTAATGACCCGATTTTCTGATTTTAAGTAAGGTTCTGAAAAAGAAATTGTTTTTTTCCTCTCGTCGGTAACACTCATCCCGGCCAGTGCAACATCAACAGAATCTTGCGTCAAAGAACCGATGATCGAACCGAATGTCATTTCATTGATTTTCATTTTAACTCCCAGCTCTTTGGCTATACGTTTCCCTAAAGCCATATCTACACCCACAATTTCAGTAGAAGAGTAATTCAAGTCAATAAACTCATAAGGAGCATAGCCGGGAGATGTGGCTACATTTAAAACACCCGAAGATTTAATTCTTTCTAACGCTCCGTCAGAAGATCCTGATGAACTTGTTTCGTTTTTTTGACTGGATGAGTCCGTTCCTGAATCCCTGCTCCCGCATCCGACGATCAGTAACCCTAGTAGTGCAAACCCTAATACCATCACAAATTTTTTTATCACTTTCTTTTTCATAATCATTTCCTCTTTCTTTCTATTTTTTTAACAGCTTCGATCGTTTAATCACTAGCTTTCAATTTTTTCTCCATTAATGCTGTTGACCGGGTAATGGCAAAAGATAAGATCAAGTAAATCACAGCAACAGCAATAATCGGAGAAAAGGGCTGATAACTGATTCCTCTGATTTTATCGGCTGCATACATCAGTTCAGCTATACCTATAACGGACGCCTGAGAAGAATTCTTAATCGTGCTCGCAAACTCATTGCCTAAAGCAGGAAGAATATTTTTAATTGCCTGAGGCATAACTATATATTGCAAGGCTTGAGCTTTACTGAACCCTACTGATCGAGCTCCTTCCATTTGTCCTGAATTTACTGACTGCACTCCAGAGCGTACAATTTCACAAATATAAGCGGTGCTATGGATCGTCAGAGCGATAATAGCAGAAATCAAACGGCTCCCTTCCACACCAAACAACATGAAAGACGGCATTTGAATACCCAAAAGCGGCAGTCCATAAAACACTATCGATAGCTGAACTAAAACAGGTAAAGCACGGACAACCTCCACGTAAAGAATTGCAATTCTTTGGATAATTTTATTTTGACTCATTCTCATAAATGAGAGAAAAACACCAAATATAATTGCAAAAATCATGGTCAATAAGGATAAAACTACTGTCATCAAGGTGCCCTGCCACAAATAAATTCCATAATTTCCGATAAATACTTTTATAGCCTCCATCTTTCTGTCACACCTTCTTTATAATATTTGATCAAGAAAACGTTTCACCCGTTCATTTTTCTGACCTCCAAACATCTCTTCCGGCTGCATATCTGCGATCAGATTCCCGTCTTCCATAAAAATAATACGGTCTGCCACTTCCCGGGCAAAACCCATTTCATGGGTCACAATAATCATCGTCATCCCGTCGGCCTCGG
>JAATEZ010000448.1 GCA_015655485.1 Lactobacillales bacterium
GTCATTAAAAAGTCGAAAATACATTTTGAACAGATATCAGTAAGTCACGTCAAACTTATTTCGCTCTCTGATTGATTCGTCTATCATGATTTGGCAATCGGTTACTTTTCCGCTGGGGGATGGGGAAGCCTTGATTTTTTTTGTAAACAAATCGATTTGTTTTTCAGACCCGCAAGCTTCTATATAAACAGAACCATTTTCCTGATTTCGGACAAAACCGGTTACGCCGATTTGATCAGCGACCATTTTTGTCATATAACGAAAACCTACTCCTTGTACGCGCCCAGACACGACCATTTTGATTTTTTTCATTAGCAAAGTGTGAAAACCCGCCTCACTTCCTGAAGAGTGTCCACGGTTCACATCCTTTCATTTGAGGTTTACTGCATTTGGCTACTCCTTCATTTCATCATAACTATTTTTTGAAAAGTAATCAAGATTTACTCTCAAGAATCTTTTGCCTATGCTATAATATTATTTAAGAAAAAGGAGTTTTAGGCTATGAAAGAAATTTACTCTACGAATAATCCTTTGATCAAGGAAATTCGCAAGTTATCTATGCATAAGTACCGTAATCAGACACAGAGTTATTTAATAGAAGGCGATCATTTAGTTGAAGAGGCGGTCAAAAGCTCCGCGCCTATTTTGCAGATCGTGGCAACTTTTTCATGGCTGGAAAAAGGAATTCCAAGTATCAAGGATTTTGAGGAACAAATCGTGGCTGTAACTGAAGAAGTCATGAAGAGTTTGACAGAGCTGCCTTCTCCTCAAGGGATCGCGGCGGTTATAAAATTAGAGCAGGATCCGCTGCCAAATAAAATATCGGGACCGGTACTTTTATTAGATTCCATTCAAGATCCCGGGAATGTTGGGACCATGATCCGAACAGCAGATGCTGCTGGTTTTTTTTGTGTGGTCCTTGGAGCCGGCTGTGCGGATATTTACAATTCTAAGGTCATGAGAGCTATGCAGGGAAGCAATTTTCATATACCGATTTATTCAGAAAATCTGTTAAAGGTAATCGCTGATTTAAAATCAAATGAAATTCCTGTCTATGGAACGGAACTTGCTCTCAGTGCTGTTGACTACCGGCTGATCCATTCAACTAAAGTTTTTGGTTTGGTCATGGGAAATGAAGGCCAAGGGGTCGCTCCAGAAATTTTAGCTGAGACGACCAGTAATTTGTACATCGCTATCAGCGGTCAGGCTGAGTCACTTAATGTCGCCATAGCAGCGGGGATACTGATGTTTCATCTAAAAAGCTGATCATTCAAGATTTTCTCTACATGGCTCAAAATCTATTCTGCCTCATTCCGCTTTTTTGGGCCAGCATCACAAGCCTGACTTATCGGCCATAGCTGGAAAAAATCCGCGGTGTGTTCACCGTTAAAATTTTTCCTGCTCTATGGCTCTAAGTCAGAACGGGCTTGTTCCGCTTTTTTGCTTCTATTAAATTTTTCTTAATTGGAAGTTATTATATAGTAATCGAGGCTTTTTTATGTTAGACTTACCTACAGTTGAAAGATGGAGTGAATTAAGCTGAGGTTGAGAAAATAAAGGTGGAAAAATATGTCAAAAAATTGGCGTGAAGATGAAGAGTACATGTCTTACATAAGTGATTTGATCAACACCGAAGAGGTTCAGCGTTTAGGAGAATTCAAACAGCATTATCATTCGACTCGTTTGAATCATTCAATAAGTGTTTCATATAAGAGTTATTTATTAGCAAAAAAATGGCATGGCAATGCAAGATCAACTGCAAGAGCGGGATTGCTTCATGATTTGTTTTTTTATGATTGGCGCAGTGAAAAGCTTGATGGCGGTTCGCATGCTTATGTTCATCCAAGAATTGCAGCGAAAAATGCTGAAAAAATCACAAAACTTACTGATTTAGAAAGAGACATCATTATTAAACACATGTGGCTTGCAACGATCGCTCCTCCTAAATACAAAGAAGGCTATATCGTTACTTTTGTCGATAAATATTGTGCGATACAGGAAGTGTTCTCTCCAATGAAGAATACGATCAAACAAAAATGGCATAAATTTCTTGTCAGTTAAAATCATAGAGAATGGGATTTGAATTCCATTCTCTATTTTTGAACAATCACTAAAATAAGTGGTTTTGTCAATTTCATCAGATTTGTTCAAAAAAACGGATCAGCGACTTTTGTGTCTGGTTATTTGAAACAAAGGGATGTTGATTTCATTGTTTAAGCAGGAAATACTAATCTTTTTTAACTTTATGCTATAATAATCGTTAATAGAGGTGATTAGGATGGAAACATGTACAAAAGAACAATATCAAATGTGTCCAAGGTTTGAAAAAACTTTTACTGTTCTTGGGAAAAAATGGAATGGTTTGATTATCAATGTCCTTTTGTCAGAAGGTTCTCAGAGATTTGGCGAGATCGCCAATAAGATCCCTAATATCAGTGATCGAGTTTTGGTAGAGCGGTTGAAAGAACTGGAAAGCGAAGGATTGGTCGATCATGTATGCCTATCCAAGGAGACCAAACGTTCCGAATACATATTGACTGAAAAGGGGAAAGACTTGCAAAAGTCTATGCAGGCGATCGAAAGTTGGAGCGAAAAGTGGAATTAGGCTAAAATAGAGTTGACCTCAAACGTTTCTTCTTGTAAACTAATAGATGACTTTTAATAAATAAAAACGTTGAGGGAAAAGAGTAATTTGTAAAGATGCTGAAAAAGGGACAATTTGCCTTAGACTGAAAGCAATTGCAGTGATCAACGAATGAATTTCACTTCCCGAGTTGTCTATCGTCAGATAGACCGGCAGTTCTAAAACTGTCGTTAAAGAATCAAGTGCAGCATATTTTTTTATGTTGAATCAGGATGGTATCGCGAGAGCCTCGTTCCTATTTTTATTGGAACGGGGTTTTTTGTTGTTCTTCTGCCCTGAAAAAAGCTTTTAAATCTGTTTCAAACGGTTTTAGAAAGGAAGAATAAAGATGACGTTAAAAAAACAACTAGAGGATTTAAGAGATCGTGCAATAAAAAATATTGATTCTACTCTTACGCTGAATGATCTAAATCAGATCCGTGTTGAAATTCTTGGTAAAAAAGGACCAATGACAGAGGTTCTTCGCGGTATGAAAGATTTATCCGCAAGTGAACGCCCAGTCGTTGGAAGTTATGCCAATGAGATCCGGGATGTGATCACTGAAAAAATTGAAAAGAAAAAAATCTTTCTTGAAGCAGTAAAGTTAAATCAGACTCTTAAAGAAGAAAAAATTGATGTGACTCTTTCAGGAAAGAAAGTTCCGCAAGGAGTTAGGCATGTCTTATCGCAGACCTTGAATGAAATCGAAGATATATTTTTAGGCATGGGTTATGAAATAATCGAAGGGTATGAAGTGGAGAAAGACTACTACAATTTTGAACGAATGAATATTCCTAAGGAGCATCCGGCCCGCGATATGCAGGATACTTTTTATATTACTGATGATGTTTTGCTGAGAACACATACTTCACCGGTTCAAGCAAGAACCATGGAGGTCCACGACTTCAGCAGAGGTCCTTTACGAATGATCAGTCCAGGCAAAGTATTTCGAAGAGATACAGATGATGCGACACACAGCCATCAATTCAACCAGGTAGAGGGATTGGTCGTAGACAAAGGGATCACGATGGGAGACTTGAAGGGCACCTTAGAGGTCATGGTGAAAAAAATGTTTGGGCAAGAACGGAAAATCCGCCTGCGTCCCAGTTATTTTCCTTTTACCGAGCCTTCCGTAGAAGTAGATGTGAGTTGTTTTAAGTGCGGAGGAACCGGCTGCAATGTCTGTAAACATACAGGTTGGATCGAAATTCTTGGAGCCGGGATGGTTCATCCTAATGTGCTTGAAATGTCGGGAATCGATTCAAATGAATATAGCGGATTTGCCTTTGGTTTAGGTGCGGAGCGGGTAGCCATGTTAAGATATGGGATCAATGACATTCGTCACTTTTATCAGAATGATTTTCGTTTCTTGGAACAATTTAAAATAAAGGAGTAAAAAAATGCTTATATCCTATAAATGGTTATCATAATATTTAGATTTACAAGCTGTTGAAGCAATTGACTTAGCTGAAAGATTGTCTCTAACGGGTATCGAAGTAGAAAATGTTCGTCGATTAGACGAAGGACTGAAGAAAATTGTGGTGGGTTTTATCAAAGACTGTCGTCCGCATCCTGATTCTGATCATTTGTCTATTTGTCAAGTAGATGTCGGCGAAGCGGAACCCAGCCAAATTATTTGTGGAGCCCCAAATGTTCAGGCGGATAAAAAGGTTATAGTTGCGCTTCCCGGAGCGAGGATCGCTGGAAATATCAAAATAAAAAAGGGGAAGATGCGCGGAGAAGTCTCTAATGGAATGATCTGTTCTTTGCAGGAGTTGGGAATTGCTGATAATGTCGTTCCTAAAGCCTATTCTGAAGGAATTTTCTTTTTGCCGGATGATTCTAAAGTCGGAATGAGTGTTTTTCCAATTCTTGGAATGGATGACTCAATGATTGAATTATCCATTACACCTAATCGAGCAGATGCTCTAAGTATGCGGGGAACGGCTTTTGAAGTTGGGGCTGTCTATCGTCAAAAACCTGTTTTTACTGATAAAAAAGTTATTGAAGATGACTCCGCTGCGGCAGATCAGCTGATTCAAGTAATGGTGGAAGACGAAGCGGATGCACCCACGTATAAAATCCGTATGATCAAAGACGTAAAAATCAAAGAAAGCCCGCTTTGGCTTCAAAATAGATTGATCCATGCAGGGATCCGGCCTATCAATAATATTGTAGATGTCACTAATTATTGCTTACTTGAATTCGGTCAGCCAATGCATGCTTTTGACTACGATAAGATCCAAACTGTAAAAATCGTGGTTCGCCGCGCGAATGCCGGCGAAAAACTTGTTACTTTAGATGGAGAACAACGAACGCTGACTGCTGATAATATCTTGATCACTAATGGTGAGACTCCCCTTGCTTTAGCGGGCGTCATGGGCGGCTTAGATTCTGAAATTACAGAAAAAACTACAACGGTCGCACTAGAGTCAGCTGTTTTTGACCCGATCTCCATTCGTAAAACAGCAAAAATGTTTAATCTGCGGAGTGAATCAAGCAGCCGCTTTGAAAAAGGAATCAATGTAGCGACTGTCCAAGAAGCTTGTGATTTTGCCGGCGCGATGATGGCCGAATTAAGTGGAGGAACAGTTGTTTCAAAAACAGTAACAGCGACGAGCATGAAGCTGAAGCCGGTCCTAGTGAAAATCACACTGGCAAAAATCAATCGTTCTCTTGGTACAACACTCACAATAGAACAAGTCAATGAAATTTTTGCAGCATTGGGTTTTAAATATGATCTGAACCATGACCAGTATGAAGTAACGATTCCCCCAAGAAGGTGGGATATCGCGATCGAAGCGGATATTCTTGAAGAAGTGGCTCGGATCTATGGTTATGACCGCTTGCCTTCTACGCTGCCTGGCGGACAGGTGCAGCCGGGAAGTTTAACAAAGAGCCAGCAGCTTATGCGGGCAACCAAAACGCTTCTTGAAGGAAGCGGGCTGACCGAAGCCATTAGTTATGCGCTGACTACGGAAGAAAAGGCCGCTCATTTTCTTCAAAAAGAAAGCTTTCCAACGGTTCTCCAATTTCCAATGAGCGAAGAAAGAACAACCATGAGAATGAATTTGATCAGCGGTTTGCTTGATGATCTGGCTTATAATGTTTCCAGAAAAAATGAGAATATCGCTTATTATGAGGTGGGTCGCGTATTTTATCAGAATAAAAGTGCCGATAGCCTGCCAATCGAAGAAAATCATCTGGCCATCGCTGTAACAGGAAACTGGCAGGAAAAAGATTGGCAAACGATCAAACAGCCCGTTGATTTTTTTGTTATCAAAGGAATTATAGAAAACTTATTCTCGATGTATGGATTGACAAATCAGATCACTTATCAGAATTCACAGGATTATCCTGAAATGCATCCGGGGAGAACAGCACGGATCTTGTTAGATGGAGAAAATATCGGATTTATCGGGCAGGTCCATCCAATTACGGCCAAAAAGTATGGATTAGAAAGTGCTTTTGTTGGTGAATTAAATATCCAGCAGATTTTTGCCGCGGATAGAAAGGGGATCATCTATAAGGAAGTTTCAAAGTATCCTGCTGTCAAACGTGATATCGCGCTTCTGGTTGACGAAAATATAACCAATCAGTCCTTGCGGTCAGGTATCCACGCAGCGGGAGGCAGACTTTTGCATAGAGTCGAACTATTTGATCTCTATCAGGGAAAGAACATCGAAAAAGGGAAAAAATCATTAGCCTATACCTTGACGTTTATGGATCCTGAAACGACTTTGACAGAAGAAGAGATCAATCAGGCTTTGAACAAAATCCAGAAACGATTGCGCTCCGACTTTTCTGCAGAGATCCGTTGATTTTTTTTAAATACAGGGAACTGTTGGTTTGATTTTTTTCTGTTTAAGGAATCAGGATCAGAAAAATATTTTTAATGTCCAGAGGATGAGGCAAACTTTTTTGAGTTTATACTCCTCCTCATTTTTATTTTTTCTTAAAAAAAGGATACTTTTACTTGCGAATTAAATGGAAAAAGGCGACAATAAAGGAAATCTCAAAAAAGAAATAGAGGATGTTTTAATGAGTAATTTGGGATCGATCGGTTTTATCGACTCTGGCGTTGGCGGGTTGACTGTAGTTAAGGAAGCCCTAAAACAATTGCCGAATGAAAAATTGATTTATTTAGGTGATACCGCCCGCTGTCCGTATGGCCCCCGGCCGGCTGAGCAGGTGATTCAATTTACCTGGGAAATGACGGCGTTTCTGTTAAAAAAAAATATAAAAATGTTAGTGATCGCTTGTAATACTGCCACTGCAGTAGCATTAGATGAAATTCGGGCAAAAGTTTCGATCCCTGTTGTTGGAGTGATCCTGCCCGGCAGCCGTGCTGCTCTGAAAGCAACCCAAAAGAATGAAGTCGGGATCATTGGAACAGTCGGGACCGTAAAAAGCCAGGCTTACCAGACGGCTATCTTAAGTAAGTCGCCTACGACAAAGGTCATCAGTCTGGCCTGCCCAAAGTTTGTTTCTATAGTTGAAAGCAACGAGAGTCATTCACCTATAGCAAAAATGTTGGTAGCAGAGTCTTTAAAACCATTAAAAAAAGAAAACTTAGACACATTGATTTTGGGTTGTACTCACTACCCTTTATTGAGTCCGATCATCCAAGCCTATATGGGCACTGAAGTAAAATTGATCGATTCCGGTGCGGAAACAGTCAGTGAAGTCAGCACTCTTCTGGATTATTTTGGGATCGCTGCTGCACCGCAAAGGATATCTTTAACACATGAATTTTATACAACGGGTTCACCCAAAATGTTTCAGGATATTGCTTCTGACTGGCTGCAATTAGAAAAACTTAACATAAAGAAAGTTTATTTATCAACACTGAGTCAATAAATAAAAGGGAGTGGAATTTTTGTTAAGACATGACGGACGTTCAGAAAATCAATTAAGATCGATTTCTATAGAAACAAATATTTTGAAGTATCCGGAAGGTTCGGTTCTGATGACTTTTGGGGATACAAAAGTCATTTGTACAGCGACGGTGGCAGAAAAAGTACCTCGATTTTTGTCTGGCACCGGTAAAGGCTGGATCAGCGCAGAGTATACTATGCTGCCGCGGGCAACACAGACCAGAACAGTAAGGGACAGTGTTAAGGGGAAAATATCGGGGCGGTCTATGGAGATCCAGCGATTGATTGGGAGATCCCTAAGATCAGTTGTGGATCTTGAACTCCTCGGGGAAAGAATGATCGCCATCGATTGTGATGTTATCCAAGCGGATGGCGGAACACGTACCGCCAGCATCACTGGAGGATTTGTGGCGCTGCGATTGGCTGTGAATTGGATGCTGAACAAAAAAATCTTAACAGAAGATCCGATTCGCGAACATTTGGCAGCGGTAAGTGTAGGAATGATTTTGGAAAATCAATGTGTTTTAGACTTGGATTATCAAGAAGATTCTCACGCTTTGGTAGATATGAACTTAGTGATGACAGAATCAGGAAAATTTGTCGAGATCCAGGGAACTGGAGAGGAAGCCGCATTTTCGGGAGATGAACTAAACACCCTGCTGTTTCTGGGGAAAAGCGGTATCGCTGATTTGATTGCTTTTCAAAAGGAGTCTCTGCTGGAAAATGCTTTTTCTAAAGAAAAAGAGCTGCTCAAAGATACCAATGAGCCGTTTATTGTTATAGCAACAAAAAATCCTGGAAAAGCTCATGAATTTAAGAAAATGTTTGCCGATATCGGCTGGCAGATCAAAACTTTGTTGGATTTCCCACAAATTCCGGAAGTTGCAGAAACGGGTTCGACTTTTGAAGAAAATGCCCGTTTAAAAGCAGAAACAATCGCTTTGCGGCTTGACTGCCCTGTACTGGCTGATGATTCCGGCTTAGTTGTTGATGCGATAGGCGGATTGCCGGGGATCTATTCAGCGCGGTTTGCCGGAGAGCGCAAGAGCGACGCTGCGAACAATGCAAAATTGCTTCATGAACTAACAGACATTCCTTTAGAAAAAAGATCAGCTCACTTTCATTGTACTTTAGTTTTAGCAGCACCGAATAAAGAAAGTTTAGTCGTTGACGGAGATATTGATGGACAAATCTTAACGATCCCGCGCGGGGATAATGGATTCGGCTATGATCCCCTGTTCTTTTTGCCGAAGGAACAGGTGACTATGGCGGAACTTTCATTAGACAAAAAAAATAAGATCAGTCATCGAGCTAAAGCCATCGAAAAAATGAAAAAGGAATGGTCTGTTTGGTGGAAAGATTAATTAGTGATTTTTAGTTGAGGGAGGAATGGAATTGAAATATTTAGTAGTTAGTGATAGCCACGGTGATCGGGACATTCTTGTTGATTTGATAAATTATTACGAAAGTCAAGTGGATGGACTATTCCATTGTGGGGATTCTGAATTAGAGCAGGATGATCCTGTCTGGAGGAAAATGCTTACTGTAAAAGGAAATTGTGATTACAGTCCTGGTTTTAAAACAGTTCAAGTCGTGAAAAAAGAGGGGGATACCATTTACATGACCCATGGTCACTTATTCAATGTCCGCTTTGGGTTGACCCAGCTGGCCAAAGCCGCGAAAGAACAAAAGGCCAACATCGCTTTGTTTGGACACACACATGAGCTGGGTGTTAAATGGCAGGACGGGATCTTATTTTTAAATCCGGGCAGTATCAGTCAGCCTAGAGGGCAATATCAAGAAAAAACGTATGCGATCATTGAAAGTACGGATAAAGAATATTTTGTGAAATTTTATGATCGTTCAAAAAAGAAAGTCCCAGGTTTAGATTTTACCTTTAAAAAAAATTAAAGAAAGAGGCAGATTTTATTTAATTCATCTGGATCTTATGAAAAAAGTGTGAATTTGCTGTTTTTTTCTCTTATTTCAAGTACAATAATGATAGAAAAAAGATTGGAGGCACTCCGAATGATTGGGAATGCTATAAAGAAACTATTACTTGAAAATGAAGAGAATTTTTTAATAAAAGATGAAGATGTCGCTCATTTGTTAGATACACATCCTTTAAATCACGCGTTACTGGTTTTGTCAAAAGCTGGTTATTCCAGGATCCCAGTGGTCAATAAAGAAGATCAGCTGGTAGGTCTCATCGGTTTAAGAGATATTGTCGATGCGATGTTTGATGTAGCAGATATTGATCCAAGCAATCTAAATGGTCTGCAAGTGAAAGATCAGATGGAGACAGAGTTTCAGACTTTGCAGATCCCTTATGAAATCGAAGACATACTGCATTTGCTGGTGGATGATCCGTTTATTCCGATAGTTGATAAAGACCGGCATTTTGAAGGGATCATTACTCGCAGAAAAATTTTAAAAGCTGTCAACCACATGGCGCATGAATTTGAACTGGAGTACATTGTCACTGAAAAAGAGGAATCTTCCTCTCCAAAAGAACGCAAGGCAGTATAAATTTAAATGATCACGAGGAGGAAAAAAATGGATGCTTATGAAATCATTCGCTTTATCGGCGAAGCAAAAAAGAAAACTCCAGTTAAAGTAACGATCAAGGGAAGCTTGAAGGAAGTAGATTTTCCTGAAAACTTTAAATCGTTCACTAATTGCAAGACCGGTACTTTGTTTGGCGACTGGGAAGATATCGCCCCTTTTCTAAAAGAAAACAAAGCGGTGATCGAGGATTATGTTGTTGAAAATGATATGCGTAATTCGGCGATCCCCTTATTAGATCTAAAAAACATCAATGCCAGAATCGAACCGGGAGCGATCATTCGTGATCAGGTCGAGATCGGCAATAACGCGGTGATCATGATGGGAGCGATCATTAATATTGGTTCGGTGATCGGTGAAAATACGATGGTGGATATGGGGGCTGTGCTGGGCGGCAGAGCCACTATAGGCAAGCACTGTCATATTGGTGCAGGAGCTGTGATCGCCGGTGTAGTCGAGCCGCCAAGTGCGTCACCAGTGATCATAGAAGATGATGTGCTGATCGGCGCCAATGCTGTTATTATCGAAGGTGTTCGAGTAGGAAAGGGAGCGGTAGTCGCGGCCGGGGCTATTGTCATTGATGATGTGAGTCCCAACACTGTAGTCGCAGGCGTACCGGCCAGAAAAATAAAAGATATTGATGAAAAAACAAAATCCAAAACGAATTTCATGGATGAATTAAGAAAACTTTAAAATTAAAAGAAAAAATCGGAATTCATTTAAAGTTCAAAAAGTAAGTCAGGCGTTGGCTTTCTGGTCTGTCCGCTCAGATCTAAGCGCCTTTTTGTCTAGTTTTTTTGAAGGGAGTCCTTTCAATGGATGTATGGTCAGAAGATGAATTAGTTGATATACGCAGATCTTTGCATAGAATCCCGGAAATCGGGCTGGAAGAATTTAAAACGCATGAGTATTTAATGGCAATAATTGCTGCAATGCCGTCTGATCGTATCTTGATCAAAGAATGGGAGACAGCTGTATTAGTAAAAGTCAAAGGGAAAAATCCTAA
>JAATEZ010000151.1 GCA_015655485.1 Lactobacillales bacterium
AGAGAAGATCCGAATCATTTATGGCGGTTCAGTCAGTCAGGAAAATGTTGAACTGATCGTTTCCGATGAGAATGTGGATGGAGTTTTTGTCGGCCGTTTCGGCCATGATCCGCAAAGATATCAGCACATTGTTGAATTAGTCAAAAAAGTAAAGAGTTAACTAGATGGCAATAAAAAGCGGGAGGGAAAAGCTGTTTTGACTCGCCGTTTATTCGTATTTGAGACCGGCTCATTAATTAAACTGATTAATGGGTCAGTTACTTTTTTTCTCTAGTATGATAGGCGTATTACGGTTTCAAAAAAATTATACTTTTTATCTGCAACAAGAACATGTTTTTGCTGTAATTACGAGTCATTACTAATATAATTATACTAGATAAAAGAGGAGGGATTGAATTGGAAACTGTTAAGGCGAGAAAGCAAGGAAATTCAATCATGGTAACTTTGTCAAATAGGTTATCTGTGAAGGAAGGGCAAGAATTTTTTTACTGTAAAGATAGTGAAGGAATCATTTCGCTCATTCCCAAAGTGGATGACTATTTTCAAGACGTTAAAGCTGCAGCATTTATCGATGAAGAGGATAAAGCAGTAAAAAATTTTAGTCCAAGAGGGAATGAATGAGATGATTAAACAAGGAGATATTGTAATAATTGATTTTGAGCCTTCAAAGGGTAGTGAAATAAAGAAAAGACGATCGGCAGCAGTAATTAGTCGTGACGAATATAGTTTGGCATCAAATCTAATTATTGTTTGCCCGATTACATCATCAACAAAACCACGTCCCTATTTTGTTCCAATTAATTGTGATTCGTTAGACTTATTGAGCAAAGTAAGCACGAAACAAGTCTGCTCCCTTGATTATACAGAAAATGGCGGAAGAAATGTATCAGTAATTGGAAAATTAGAAACGAAAGAATTGCTTAACGTGGCACAGCACTTTCTTTTGAATTTCAGCTTTCCTTTTTAGTCAAAGGAAAAACTCATTCTTTATTTATTTTAGGTCAGCTTACATAAAAAAATATTTTTTTCAATATATCTTGAGTGAACGCAGAAAAAAGTGGCTGGGGAATTTATTGTCCCAGCCACTTTACAAATTTTAGAAAAAATAATGGTTTTATATAAAGAAATCAGTCCTTATTTGTTTGAAAGTTATTATAATCATGCGATATGCAATAATGATAACAGGATCCCTAAAACGATCACGGCCACGATCAATACAGTGAAATTCACTTTTTTCTTAGACAAAAGATAAAAACAGATGAGCGTGAGTGAGATGGGCACCAAACCTTTGAAAATACTGTCTAAAATATCTTGTAGAACTAATTGCTGATCGCCGCCTAAATTGAATTTTAGTGTAGATTTAAAGGTTACTAGACTGCTGGTCATCCCGCCTAACATGATCAGGCCTAAAGTACTGGCTGCCTTGGTCAGGACATTGATCAGACCAGAGGCATACATTTCTTCGATATATTTGGAACCTACTGAAAAGCCTAATTTTGTTAAATACCACCGGCAAGCTATAGAAGGAACGTTGTAAACAATCAGGAAGATAAAAGGAGCCAGGATACTTCCCTGTGCACCAAACGTCATCGCGATTCCAGCGGCAACGACGCGCAGTATGCCCCAAAATAAAGTATCACCAATCCCAGAGAACGGTCCCATTAAACTTGCTTTCATGGCATTGATCGCATCCGGATTAAAGTCTTCTTTTTGACTGTTTTCTTTTTCCATAGAGGCAACTAGAGCCATGATGAATGTACCTACATTTTGAGTGGCGTTGTACCAAACAATGTTTCGAGTCAAAGCCTCAGTCTTTTTTTCACTGTCATTTTTATAATAGTGATTGATAAAAGGCATGATTGAATAACAAAATCCGCTCCCGCCCTGTTTCGCATAATTGAATGGAGCAAATACAGTAAATGACCGGAAAAAAAGTGATTTTAATAACTTTTTATCGATTGTAGACATAGATTGTTCTTTACTCATGATAGAAAGTCCTCCTCTTCAGATAGTGGTGTTTCAGTCTTAGTGGTCATTCTATTTGAATGATTGCTGATATCCAGCAATTGTTTATCATAAAGCCCAGTGATCACGGCCAGAACGACTCCGACAGCTGCTACGGCAATCAGTGGCAGCTCAAGGTAAGCAACTAAAACGAATCCCAGCAAATAGAACACAGCTAATTTATTGGACCAAACCATTTTAAGCAACATAGCAAAACCAACTGCCGGAAGTAGCCCTCCACACACGGCCAAGCCATTTTGAATAGCATCAGGAAGACTGTTGACAAAAAGGGTAACGGGTTCTTTTCCAGCGATGACTGCTGCAAAAATAACAACAGCAAAAATAAAATATTTTAAAAACCAAACACCATAGTGGAGGGAGATGATTTTTTTACCATTCCCTTCGGCAGCGGCTTTGTCCCAAGCATCCCCAAAGAAAGCACAGAGAATATTGGTTCCGACCTCTAGTAATCCGCCGAGTAAACCTAATGGTACGGCGATGGCCAGAGCGACCTTTGATCCTCCGCCGCTAAGAATAGCAAAAGCAATAGCCAAAGTAGTTCCAAAAGATGGATTTAAAGAAACAGCTCCGCCCACATTGACCGCTCCTATAAACAGAGCTTGTAAAGAAGCACCTAAAACGAGCCCAGTATGGAGATCGCCTAATAAAAATCCAATCAGTGGTCCAATAACAATTGGTTGGTCAGCCATATTTTGACCAATCAGCCAATTCCCGCCAAAACAAATAAAATACGCTAAAGCACAAAGAAGTGCAGCAGTAACTGTAGACATTTTTATCATCCTTTCATTTTAAGGCCGAACGAACCATGTCAGACTTTGAGCAATAGCGAGGGAGAAATCCCTGCGGCGTTTTCTGCCGCGAATTTCATCCCAATCTATTGCCGATAAGTCTGGTTCGCGAAGCTGGATAGTTTTTAAGGCCGAACGAACCATGTCAGACTTTGAGCAAATTTAGAACTGAGAAAAACGATATTTTATATCTTTGTGGCAAGTTCATATTTGCCGATAAGTTTGTTTTATGAAGCTGATTAACGAATGTCAGCTCAGTGATTTTTCGACGAAACTAGTTCTCGGATATCTTTGGCAGCTGAGTCAGGGACGATTTGAGAAACCAATTTTAGCTTTGAAGCTACTAATTTTTCCAAAGCTGCTTGTTCAGTCCGATTTAATAAAATTGATGAATTTAGTTTCAGTTTCTCGCTATTTTCGACGCCGTCAAAACGACCCACATTGGCAATGTTTATTCTTTCAATGATTTCTAAATGATCAGCTAAATTTTCAGCATCGGCGACACTATTTACGATCACCATGATATCTATTGTTTTTACTTTAGGGTCTGAGAAAAAGGTGATCGCATCATTTATAGAGCGAACTAGGACTTTGATATCAGTTGGGACCGCCATTTTTAGCGACATTTGCTGCATTTTATTTTCTGCGGCTTTATCATTAGCTACTACGATTCTTTTGACTTCTAATGCTTTTGGCCAAGTTAAAGCGATTTGTCCATGAATGAGCCGGTCGTCTACTCTTAATTCTTTGATCATGTGAATCCTCCTAACAATTTAATTGATTTGGGTTTTAGAAGAAAGCTGCTTCTTCATCTTCATCACTGTTTTCCCATTCCACGAGTTTTAATTCATTTCGACTATTAAGAATAATTTCTTGAATAAGGTCTGGAGTCAGTTTGTTCACTTGCAAAACTATTTCCAAAACGACTGGCAAATTAAATCCAGTGATCAGAAAAAATGGTAAATCAGCTTTATACTGGAAAATTTTTTGGTTCACACTGCCGCCAAATAGATCGGTAAAAACAATATATTCATCTGTTTCTTGATAATTGGCGAAAAAATCATCGATTTGGATAGTGAAATCAGTATCATCGACATAAGCGTTTACAAAATCAAGGGAATAGGAATCGCCAACCAGCAATTTGACACTGTTGGTGATCCCTTCAGCAAAAGTACTGTGTGTAGCAATCAATATTTTTCTCATCGGTCCACCTCCCTCCTATTATTTAGTGATCATGCCTGATTTTCAGAGCCAAAAACTTTGATTTTTGCGATCAGGTTTTTTTTAACTAAATCAATCGTTTGAAGATCCAAGTCATATAAATAGGCATCTTTTTTGTTGTTCAAGAAATCTCTGATCCCATTTGTTACATCAAAAGACATGGTAGAATAATAATTGATTTTTGTGACTCCGTTTAGAATAGCTTGACGATATTCTTCGTCTGACAGACCAGAACCGCCGTGCATGACTAAGGGGACAGTTGTATTATCTCTGATTTCTTTTAGTCTTTCAAAGTTTAAATTTGGTTTTTTTGCATAGAGACCATGAACTGTCCCGAAAGCAACTGCCAAAGCGCTGATATTAGTTGCGGCCGTAAACTGTTTTGCTTCATGTGGATCAGTATAGGTATCAGCCATATCATTGTAATCTAACGTATTTGTTCCATCTTCCTTATTCATTCTGCCTAATTCTGATTCAACGGAAACATTCAAAGCTTTGGCGATTTTGACGATTTCTCGGGTCATCTGTGTATTTTCTGCAATTGGCTTAGTAGAAGCGTCAACCATGACGGAAGTAAAACCAAGATGAATCGCTTTTATGATCGTTTCAAAGTTTTCTCCATGATCTAAATGGACACAGACTGGCACTTTGGCTTTTTGGGCCAAATCGAGATAAATTGGTGCAATCGTGTCTAAAGGTACAAACTCTTCATGGACCTCAGCAAATTGTAAGATGACTGGAGAATTCGTTTCCTCAGCTGCGGCTATGATTCCCCGGGCTGTATTCAGATCTGTTGCATTAAAGGCACCTACTGCATATTTTTCTTTTTTCGCTTTCTGTAAAAGCGAGTCGAGCGTGACTAAACTCATTCAAATTCCTCCTAACGGTATGAAACCGTTTGTATTTGTACGGC
>JAATEZ010000035.1 GCA_015655485.1 Lactobacillales bacterium
TATTGCTCACAGGCTAAGACGCCTCAAGAAACTTTTCTGGATCTGGTTTCTTGAGGCCGCCTGTTTCGGCAATCGCTCAAGGGAAAATCCACGAAGATCACTCATCGTTAAGATTTTCCTTTCGCTATTGCTCACAGGCTAAGACGCCTCAAGAAACTTTTCTTTTAAAAATACTTCTATAGTCGTATGTCTATTGAACTTTTTTTGATGTATCCTTGATAAAGGAGGAAAAATAATATGAAAAACAGCGCAAATATTTTAGAAGTAAAGGATTTGTCCAAGTCGATCCGCAAGAAAAAAATTATTCATGAAGTTTCTTTTAATGTAGAGAAGGGAAAAATTGTAGGCTTACTTGGACCTAACGGAGCAGGGAAAACAACGATCATGAAAATGCTGGTTGGTTTAATGAGCCCTAATGCAGGCGAAGTTTTTATCAACAGTGCCTCGCTCAATTATCAGTTCACAGATGCCATTGCGTCGATTGGTGCTATTATTGAAAATCCAGAATTTTATAACTATCTGTCCGGGTATGATAATCTCATGCAATATGTCCGTATGGCAAAAATCGAGATCACCCAAAAAGAAATCGAAGAGATTGTTGCTATGGTTCATCTGGAAGAACATATTCAGCAAAAAGTCAAAACCTATTCTTTAGGGATGCGTCAGCGTTTGGGTGTGGCCCAGGCAACTTTGCACAAACCCAAGCTGCTTATTTTAGATGAGCCGATGAACGGATTAGATCCTCAGGGTATCCACGAATTTCGTACACTCATCAGATCTTTAGCAGATTCCGGTGTGAGTGTGCTGGTTTCCAGTCATATTTTAAGTGATATGGAGCAGCTTTGTGATTCCTTTTTAGTCCTTCAAAAAGGAGTGATCACACACAGAGAAGAAACTGTTGCTTTGGCAGCATCTGGAGAAGCCCGGATCTTAATAGAAACAGATAATGATCCTTTAGCTTTAGAAATCATTTCAGCCGCATTCGACTGTGAAATATCTTTAGACAAAAAAATCATCATCAAAACAAAAGAAGATCTTCGGATCGAATTAGTCAATACTTTAGTTGAGCATAAAATCGGTGTCTTATCCATTCAAAAAGAAACCTCCAATTTAGAGGAACAGTTCTTGCAATGGACAGAAAAGGGAGGACTGTAACAATGATTGGCTTGATACAAAATGAGTGTTTAAAACTATATAAAAAGAAATCAACTTGGGTAATGGCCATTGCCTTCTTACTCTTTTTGATTGCTGAACTATGTTTGCTCCGTTTTACCGAATTAAATGAGTCCATGGATACAAACACGCTTTTTGCTCAACTTATGGGAATGACTTCTTTTCTTAATTTGCTGGTCGTAATCGTAGCATCTTCGATCATTGCGGAAGAATTTAGTAAAGGCACCGTCAAATTGCTTTTGATTCGCCCACATACTCGCAGCAGTATCCTGCTTTCAAAATTTTTGACAGTTCTTATTTTTGGTTTGATCGGAACAGTTGCCCTGTATGTCCTTAGCTTGATCACTGCTAATGCATTCTTTGGTTTTGCCAACCCAAATGAAATCCTAAGCAGCTTTAGTTTGCCTGCCTGGCAGATCGCTTTAAGATTGGCCGGAGCTAATTATCTGCTTATTGTGCTTTATGCGACCATCACTTTATTGGTTTCTACCGTTATACGTTCTCAATCACTAGCCGTTGGCGTAGGTTTAGCTTTTCTATTTGGCAGCAGTGTGATCAATTCTTTTTTGACTTACCTGATGCAAAGTCACGAATGGTTGAAATGGAATATATTCAACATGATGAATATCAAAAATAATATTACCAGTACAGCCGGATCGGGAAGTAATATTTACATGCTTTCATTTGTTCAAATGGCTTTGGCTATTATAATCTACTGTATCATTTTTTATTCGATCACAAACTTTATTTTTAAAAAGCGCGATATCTCTCTGGAATGACCTCATTCATTTGTTTTCTTGATACGTAAAGACATTTGTGTGTAAAAAAAGATGGAAAGTGGTTGGATTTCAATAATTCCTAACCACTTTTTTCGATTTTTTTGCTGATTTTTGAACTCCAAAAGTCTGCTCTTTTAAGCAGCTTCGCCAAATTCAGTCAATCGAAAAAACCGATTGATTGCTTTGGTTCCAGCTGCTCAGAGCAAAGCGACTTTTGTCACACCTTTTTTGAGCAAATCACTTGTGTAAAGTTGTAAAACATTTAATATTAGAGTTGATCACTATTTAAACAATGAAAGGAAATGAAAAAATGGATAACACATTCAACTATAAAAAAGCCATTTTTGCCGGCGGCTGTTTTTGGTGTATGGTAAAGCCTTTTGATAGCCAGCCTGGCATCATTTCAGTTGTCTCCGGTTATACTGGCGGACATACTGTTGATCCAACTTATGAAGAAGTCTGCTCTGGACAGACTGGGCACACAGAAGCTGTTGAGATTACCTATGATCCGATGATCATTTCTTATCAGCAATTAGTTGAAACTTATTGGCACCAGACTGATCCAACCGATGCTTTTGGACAATTTGCGGATCGGGGAGATTCTTATCGCCCGGTAATTTTTTATAGCAGTGAAGAACAAAAAGAAATAGCAGAAGCATCCAAAAAGAACTTACAAGCAACCGGCCGCTTTGACAAACCAATTGTAACGAAAATCTTAGCCGCAAGCACTTTCTACCCGGCTGAGGATTATCATCAAGGTTATTATCAAAAAAATTCTGCCCACTATCAGCTTTATCGAAACGGCTCTGGCCGGGATCACTTTATAAACAAACATTGGTCTTAACCAGAAAAGCTGAATGAACTGTTTCAGCTTGTGAGCAAAATAGAAGAGATCATGAGAATCGCTTCTTGATTCCCATGATCTCTGTCTTTTTGTCGAAACAAGCTAGTTCATGAAGCTGGATCACGAAAAGCTGAATGAGGCATCTAAGACCTTGAGCCATAGCAAAAGAAAGATTATAACGATGAACCACATCGCGAATCTTTTCTTGCGCTATGGCCGAAAAGGTCTGCCTCATGAAGCCGGATCACGAAAAGCTGAATGAGGCAGGACAATTCCCTTCACAACTGTATAAAAAAGTCATATTCATAACTTTTATGGTTGTTTTTCACTTAAAAACCCAAGTTTGTTTATTTATGGTATAATAGAGTGAAACGAAAGGATGAATGATATGGTCATGTTTAGTAATAAGTACAGTAACGGTCAGGTGGATCCTTCGGAAGACGGGAAAAAGTTTCCTATAGGGACTCATGTGAAATTCAAAGTCCAAGGGAGTTCTCAATCAGGGATCGTCATCAAACAGCTGGTCAATTCAGCTATTGTAGATATTGACATCACTAAAGCAAACACTACTTTGATTTTAAACACTAAGGGACAAACGGTTGTCAATTATCATAATTTATTTGTTTTATATGTTTAAAAGATGATCTAGTTGTTTATTCTGCTAGATCATCTTTTTTATTTTTAATATAGAAGACAGTGACTGAAAACTATGCTATACTACATTCATGCGATGAGCTGATTTTAAACTCTATTTTTTAACAAGAGTTTCCCCCCGTCTGTTTAACTTTGTGGAGAGTTAGATGGGGGCTTTTTTTGTACACTTTTTGAGTAGTAAATCAGAGGGAGAACAAAATATAAAGTTGCCGTCATCCTCTTGCTGTGGCTTTCATTCTTCTTCCATGACAAACGCTACTAAAATTCCGTTAGGATCCGTTATCCAGATCGTTCCCTCAGAATCCACTCGATAAGATGCTTCAAGTTCTTTAAAATGAGTTTGGATTCGTTCATTCTCTGCTGCATTTTCCGTTGAAAAAGTATAATATTCTAACCCCAAATCATTTTCAGCCATGGTTTTAAGCCCGCGCCCATTCCAAATATTGGAACCTATATGATGGTGGTAGGTTCCCGTCGCAAAAAATTTGGCCTGATCCATATAATTAGTTGTCAAAGTGAGTCCTAATATATCCGTATAAAAATCTTGCGTTTTCTTCAGGTCGGCAACTTTCAAATGGACATGGCCGACTTTTGTGCCTTCAGGGAATCCTTGCCACGTATTGTCAGACGCCGCAATGACCCCATCAGCATCCATTTCGATCGTGATCGCCGGAACTTCTCCATCAGAGGTGATCTCCCAGGTTTCCTGAGGTTTATCCCGATAAATCTCAATCCCGTTGCCTTCAGGATCAGTCAAATATACGGCTTCACTGTAGCCATGATCACTAGCTCCAATGATCGGCGCCTTGACTTGGAGCAAGTGCAACAATTCGTTGCCTAAATCTTTTCGTGTCGGCAATAAAAACGCAACATGATATAAACCGGTTTTTCTAGTGATCGGTAAAGGATGCTTGACTTTATTTAAGATAAGTAAAGATTTTTTCCCCTCTTGTGTCCCTAAAAACACCTGATTTTCTCTTTCTTCGATCACAAACAAACCTATGATCTGCGTATAAAAATCTTTCATTTTGTCTAAATCAGCTACTTTGAGTGAAACAGTTCCCGGATGAGTTTTTTCAGATAATTGAAATTTGGGAATGATCATCGTCATTTTCTTTCCTTCTTTCTAAAATTCAAATTATTTTTTGTCCCTATTGCCGCTTGATTTTTGATTGAGAAAAAA
>JAATEZ010000099.1 GCA_015655485.1 Lactobacillales bacterium
AAGAAAAAGACCCTAGCAGATTCCACTAAACAAGGGTCATTTCCATCAGTGCTTTATTTATTTTTTGTTTCAAAATCATGGATAAACAAGCCGCTTAATAATTTAGGCTCAAACCAGGTGGATTTGGGTGGCATGATCTTTCCAGCATCTGCCACTTTTAGCAAATCATCCATCGTCGTCGGGTACAAGGCAAAAGCAATCGTTGCCTGATGATCATCTACCAAACGAACTAATTCATCCAAGCCGCGGATCACGCCTACAAAATCGATACGCTTATCTGTCCGAATATCTTCGATACCAAATATTTTTTCAAAAACCTGTTTTTGTAAAATAGAAACATCCAGATTCCCAATCACATCCGCTGGTATGATTTCGTAACGAGCAGTCAACTCGTACCACTGACCGTTTAAATACATGCCAAAAGTTTTGGCCTTTAATGGTTTTACCTGATCCGCAGCAGTTTTTTGGACAGAAAAATCGGCCGCCAGTATTTCCAAGAGATCTGTCGGAACAGTTACATTTAAAACCCGATTATAATCCAAAATTTCTAATTCCTCTTTTGGAAACAGTACTGAAAGAAAATAACGAAACTCTGCATCATCTGGCGCTTCTGAAAAATCAGCCAAGCGTTTCTGTCCGACTTTGACCGCCGACTCCGTTCGATGATGACCATCTGCAATATACAATGCGGAAACTTTTTCTGAGAACTCTGCTTCCAAGGCTTGGATCGTTGCCAAATCATCGATCACCCAAACCCGATGGTGAACTTCATGAAAACTAGTAAAATCATAAACTGGTGTGCACTGCTGCTTCCAATCTTGGATCAATTGATCAATTTCTGCCTGTTTCCGATAAGTCAGAAAAATTGGACTCGTATTGCCATCGCAAGCATCACTGTGGCGGATCCGATCTAATTCTTTTTCCGGCCGCGTAAATTCGTGTTTCTTGATCCTATTTTCAAGATAATCTTCAATAGAAGTACAGACGACCAAGCCCGTTTGTACCCGCTCAAGCATCGTCAATTCATAAAGATACAGACAAGGTTCAGCATCCTTTTTTAGCCAACCTTCCGCTTGAAAATCTTGCAAACTATCAGCGGCTTTTTCATAGACTTTGTCATCATAGGGAGATAAATCGGCCGGCAAATCAATTTCAGCTTTATCGATATGCAGATAAGAAAAGACATTTTCCCGAGCCAAGTCCGCAGCTTCTTCAGAATCCAGCACATCATAAGGAAGTGTCGCGATTTTCGCTGCTAATTCAGCTTTCGGCCGGATCGCCTTAAACGGTTTGATCACGACCATTCTGCTACCCCCTGCTCCAGATTAGAAATGACCCGCACTCGTACAACGTTTGCTATTTGTTCCAGATCTTTAGCTGCTTTTTCAGCATCTTCTTTAGTAATATCAGACAAATCGAGCAAGGTATAGGCATACTCATCCCGGCTGCGATTGATCATATTATCGATATTAAAGCCGTGAGTCGCGACACTGCTAGAGATCGTACCCAACATATTCGGCACATTTTTATGAATGACTGAAATTCGATAAGGTGTTTTAAAAACCATCTCCACAGTAGGAAAGTTTACTGAGCGTTTGATATTACCGGTTTCTAAGAACAACTTCAAAGTACGAGCCGCCATCTTAGCACAATTTACCTCTGCTTCTTCTGTAGAGGCGCCTAAATGAGGTAAAACTAAAATATTTTCCTTGCGTAATAACCGCTCATCAGCAAAATCAGTCACATAGCCTGCGATCTTCTGCTCTGCTACGGCTTTGATCACAGCCTGCGTATCTACTAATTCCCCGCGGGCAAAATTTAACAGCACCGCTGTATTTTTCATCAACAAAAACTGATCCGGTCCAATCAAGTGACGCGTTTTTTCATTTAATGGAACATGTACTGTAATGAAATCGCATGTTTCCAAAATTTCTTCCATACTGACGGCCCGTTTGACGCGACGTGAAATACTCCATGCTGTATCTACAGAAACAAAAGGATCATATCCCGTCACATTCATGCCTAAGCGGTAAGCATCATTGGCCACCATCGCGCCAATAGCTCCCAGACCTATTACTCCAAGTTTTTTACCTTCCAACTCAGTTCCGGCAAATTGTTTTTTCCCTGCCTCGACCTGTTCTTCTGCATCGCTTCCTACAACTTTTTGAACCCATTCTACCCCTTGGATGATTAGTCGAACAGAGAGCAACAAAATTGCGATCACTAATTCTTTTACCGCATTCGCATTCGCACCTGGTGTGTTGAAAACAACGATCCCTTGTTCTGTGCACTTAGCGACTGGAACGTTATTTGTCCCCGCACCTGCTCTGGCGATCCCCTTGACATTCTTAGAAAATTCGTAATCGTGCAACTTCTGGCTGCGTAAAATGACTCCATCCGGATCTTCTGTTGCATTCAAGGTATAATGCTCTGGTTCAAACCGATCTAAACCTTCCTTGGCAATGGCATTAAATGTCTTTATGTCGAATGTCATTTATTTACTTCCCCCATTTTCTGCTTCAAACTTCTTCATGAACGCAACTAAAGCCTCAACTCCCGCTTTGGGAAAAGCGTTATATAAACTAGCTCGCATCCCGCCGACCGAACGATGACCTTTAAGATTTTCAAACCCTTGTGCTAAAGCTTCCTGATTGAATTTTGCATCTAGCTCTTTGTCTCCAGTGACAAAAGGAATATTATTGATTGAACGCGCGCTCGCTTCTACTGGAGAAGAAAATAAATGAGAATTTGCGATTTCATCATAAAGGATCGACGCTTTCTCCCGATTGGTTTTTTCCATTTTTGAAACGCCGCCAAGTTCTTTGACCCAATCAAATACTAACTTTGCTATATAAATAGCAAAAGTTGGCGGAGTATTGTAAATAGAACCATTTTTCGCAAATACGCTATAATCCAACATCGAGCTAAGTACATCCACTTTTCCAATCAAATCCTCTCGAACAATGACAACCGTCAGCCCCGCTGGCCCAATATTTTTTTGAGCTCCTGCATAAATCAACCCAAAATCAGCGACATTATAGTTGACAGATAATATATTGGAAGACATATCCGCCACTAGTGGAACATTTCCAGTATCCGGCAATTCATAATAAGTCGTTCCCTCTATTGTATTATTGGTAGTGATATGGACGTATGCCGCATCTTGAGGAACATCTTCCCGATCGATTTTAGGAATATAAGTAAATTTTTTGTCCTCGCTGCTTGCTAAAACTTCCACTTCAACACCAGAGATTTTCTTTGCTTCAGAAATAGCCTTCTTTGACCATGAGCCGGTGCTGATATAACAAGCTTTTTTCCCAGCCGCCAAGTTCAATGGAACCATTGTAAACTGCAGACTCGCTCCTCCTTGCAAGAATAAGACCCGGTAGTTGTCAGGAATATTCATCAATTCACGCAGCGATGTTTCGGCACTTTGGATAATGGTCTCAAAAAGGGAGGAACGATGACTGAGCTCCATTACTGACATGCCGCTGTTCTGATAATTTACAAGTTCTGATTGTGCTTGTTCCAAGACAGCTTTTGGTAAAACTGCTGGACCAGCTGAAAAATTATAAACTTCTTTCATTTTATTCATTGACCTCTCTTTCATATTCTTTGCTGAAAATTCTCACAGCAAGATGTTTTCATTATAGCAGAAGGCTTTCATTAAAAAAAGATTAAAACAAAAAAAGTTTTTTCTCTTAAAGCAAGCCATTTTATCCCTTTTCTTATGGGTTACACCCCTTTTTGCCGTGCTGTTTTAGCATTTTTGAAAAAGCTGTCGAAAATTTCATTGACTTTTCATTGTGGAAGCCTATAATAACTCTGTTATCCAGTAAAATGTACTTTCAAGATCGTATTAGCAAACCTGGAAAATCTCTCCCAGAAGAAAAATTGCGGGACCTAGTCACCTGTGTGGATCAAATTTTGACACATAGGCCTTTTTTCTGTAATCTGAAAAGAGAAAATAACCTAAAAATGGATTAGTGATCGACAAAGAAAGGACGAAAAAATGAAAGCCAAACAAACAGCCTCCCATACAGGTGCTTTTAAAATGGGCGGTATTCTAGTCGCAATGGGTGTAGTCTATGGAGATATCGGAACAAGTCCACTCTATGTAATGAAAGCTATTATTGAAGGAAATGGCGGCCTGAGCAATTTAACAAAAGATTTTATTATCGGCTCGATTTCATTGATATTTTGGACTCTGACCTTATTGACCACCATCAAGTATGTCATAATTGCTTTAAATGCTGATAATCACGGCGAAGGGGGAATCTTCTCATTATACACTCTGGTTCGTAAATCGGGAAAATATCTCATTATCCCGGCAATGATTGGCGGTGCCGCTCTTTTAGCAGATGGAGTGTTGACGCCGGCTGTCACCGTGACCACTGCTATCGAAGGTTTAAGAGGAATCCCGGCTTTTTTTGATACTTTTGGCAATGACCAGTCTATTATTATGACCATAACGATTTTGATCATTTTCTTTCTATTCATGATCCAGCGTTTTGGAACAGAATTAGTCGGAAAAGCTTTCGGTCCGATCATGCTGGGCTGGTTCACTTTCATCGGAATCGCCGGAATAGGTAATTTCTGGGGAAATTTAGAGGTTTTAAAGGCCTTAAACCCCTATTATGCTGTTGAATTATTGGGAAGTCCCCAGAATAAAGAAGGCCTTTTTGTACTCGGCAGTATCTTCCTAGCCACTACAGGAGCAGAAGCACTTTATTCCGATCTGGGCCATGTAGGCCGCAAAAATATCCGTACGAGCTGGCCATACGTTAAGATCTGCTTACTTTTAAACTATTTCGGGCAGGCCGCATGGCTGATCAAAGTCAAAGATATTTCCAGTTACCAGCAAATGGATGCCATCAATCCTTTTTTCAGAATGATGCCTCAAGGCTTGACTGTTTTTAGTGTCATTTTTGCTACCTTAGCTGCGATCATCGCCTCGCAAGCCTTGATCTCCGGTTCATATACACTGGTTTCTGAAGCTATTCAGTTAAAGTTATTGCCAAGACTGAAAATCATCTATCCTTCGAAACAAAAAGGTCAATTATACATCCCGGCAGTCAACTCTTTATTGCTTATTGCCTGTATCGGAGTTGTTGTTTACTTTAGAACTTCGGCTCATATGGAAGCTGCTTATGGTTTGGCCATCACAGTGACCATGTTGATGACTACCGTTCTTTTATTATTTTACCTTTTACAAAAACATGTACCTAAAGCTATTGCTTTTGGGATCACTTTATTTTTCGGCACCATCGAAACGATTTTTTTCATCTCCAGCATTTCCAAATTTTTTCACGGCGGCTTCGTTGCGGCCTTGATTGCTCTGATTATTTTTTCGATCATGCTTATTTGGGAAAGGGGAAATATTATCGAAGAGCGTGCTTCAGACAAAATCTCTCTCTATGATTACTTAGATCAGCTCAAAAAATTACGTGAGGATCGCAGTATTCCAATTTATCAAACTAATTTAGTTTTTTTGACCAGCAACTTAAAAGGTCATAGAATTGGTAGAGAAATTTTATATTCAGTTCTAGATAAACGCCCTAAACGTGCTAAGGTCTATTGGTTTGTTAATGTCTTAGTGACAGATGATCCTTATACTGAAGAATATTATGTGGACATGATGGATACAGATTATGTTGTTAATGTTCAATTGCGTTTGGGTTTTCGTATCAATCAGGAGGTCAATGTCTATTTGCGACAAATCGTTAACGAGCTAATGGCGGAAGGAAAATTAGCGAAACAGCCGCAAACCTATACTATCACTCCGGGGCGCGAGGTTGGTGATTTTTGTTTTATTCTTATTCGCGAGGAATTATCTCGAGTAAATGAATTAAGTACTTTTGACCGTCTGGTTATGCAGGCCAAACTTGCCATCAAAAAAGTGGCTGTTTCACCTGATCGCTGGTTCGGGCTGGAGTACAGCGATTATCGCTTAGAATACGTTCCACTGATCATCGGAAAAAAACGGCATTCCAATCTAAAACAGGTCAATGTCAAAGATTTTTAAATTTCTTAGCGAGCGTGATCAAAAGTGTTCCGCTCCAAGAAAAAGATAAGAATATCCGAAAATGGCTTTTTATATTTTCCAGATAGTTCGAATTATTTCCGAAAAAGTTGCTTTTGACTCACCATTTATTCCTATTAGGGCCGGCTCATTTAATTACGTTGATTAATGGGCCAGCCTCATTTTTTTGCTTAAGGCCCGATACGTGTCATAAAAATTTTTGGTGATCTGACTTCATGCGGCCGTCCTTTTCGACAATAGGTCAAGGTCCAATAAGTCTCATGAAGCTTTTTGATGGCATTATTTAGCCATCTGATACTTATATTTAAACATTTAGTTTTTTTATTTTTCGGTTAGCCTAATTATTATTTTACAAACTCTTTAAACAAGTGTATGATAAAAATTGAAAAGAGAGTGTGAGAGCGAGTGGATAAGTTATGAAGAATAATTCGGCAGAAAATAAAGTAAAAAAAACGTCCAAGAAAATTTTCAATTCAGCCAATGGTTTAAGTCTAGAAGAGATCAACGGTACGATCGAGGTTCCGAAAAATGCCTCTTTTTTTAAAAGTCTCTTGGCTTACAGCGGTCCTGGTGCTCTGGTCGCAGTGGGTTACATGGATCCCGGCAATTGG
>JAATEZ010000133.1 GCA_015655485.1 Lactobacillales bacterium
AGCCAACCTCAGTTTTTTAGAAGCTTGTTACTTTTTCCCAAAATGCAATTTATTATGGTAGATAAAACCAATTCCATAAACGGAAAGAACTTTGACAATTTCGGTCAGTCGCTCATCTTTTACCATTTAGTTCCACTCCTAATCAATGATTGTCCAATAATCGGTCTAATTTCTCATTGATCAAGTCCAGCTTCGCATCAAGAGCACTTATATCTGCTTTTTTAACATCAATGATCGCGATCTGCTCTTTTAGTTCTTTCAGATCCGCTTCACTTGTCGGTTTCAGATTTGCTACCTTACGCGTCAGTTCACTTTGCAATTCTTTCCCTTCCTTGACCGTGACACGTCCCTTTGCGACCATTTCATCTACCACACCAGCTGCTTTTTCAATGGAAACAGCCGTTACACCGACACCTGCTAAAAATATTTTTTTTAATTCATCCATTTTGATCTGCCTCCTTATTTTGATCATTCATTCTGAAATAAAAACTCAGTCGTTTTTCTGATAGTCATCCCTTCATTTGCTTTTCATTCAGCCGATCGATTTCCCATTAGACAGTACCAACTAAAATTTTCTATAATTCTCTATGTCTAGTATAAGCATTTTTACCTAAAAAAGAAATAAACTTCCCTCGCTGCTGATTGGAAAAGAAAAATTATTGCGATAAACGGCGGCACAATAATTTTTTCCATTTAAATAGGACATCGGCAGGGTGACCGATGTCCCAAAAGGAGTTAAAAAATGAAAAAGTGTTTTGTTTAGGGTTGTTTTATTGGTATGCTTTTATAGTAACGGCCAACCATGAAAAAAATGTGAATATATCTGTAAATATCTAAGACGATTGTTTAAAGAAAAATAAATTTACCGATCTAAATCAAACTAAAAAATGCGCTGATATTGTATCCTGTAAAGCTTTGGAATAGCAGTCTACCCTTGAACTTTAATCAAACCCGCTGTGGTCTTTTTAAAAAATGTCAAAGTAGTCTGACACAGGCGCATTTATAGATAGATCCACAGAAAAAATAGGACATCTTATATCAATCGATGTCCTAACTGAAAATTTAAAATCATTTTTTCTCTGTCGGCAAATCATTCGATCCTGTCCACTAAGACTCGATTTGTTTTCACTCTGAGGGCATGGATTTTTTCTTTGTTTTCACTCCACAATTGATCACAAAGAACATCTACCATATAAAGCTGCGAGATCTTCGCGGAAAATGAACCGGCATCAGATATAAACTCTTTGGCCGAGCATACCAGCGAAACATCGGCCTCGTTTGCTAATTCACTGTTCAAATAATTAGTGATCGCAATGACCTTGGCCTGACACTCTTTGGCGAGTCTGACGTTAGCGATCACACCCTTTGTTTTCCCCGAGGTGCTGATCGCCAGAACAACATCATCCGGCTCAAGCAGCGTAGTCTGGATCGCCTGAATATGAGTATCACCGGCAAAACCAGCCTTGATGCCAAAACGAATCAGACGATTCTTTAAATCCTGAGCAACCGTCACCGAATTGCCTTCTCCTATGATACAAACAAAATTGGCTTGATCAATCATTTTTACTGCCTGCTCAATAAGTTCTTCGCTGATGAATTGATTTGTTTCAACCAAACTTTCTTTGAGATGTTCGAGAATAATATTTTTTGATCCCTGGATATCTCTATCTGGTTTTTTTTCGCCGATTTTCCCCATTTGGCTCTTGACAAATTCCATCTTAAATTCTTGAAATCCAGTAAAACCCACGCTGCGGCAAAATCTGACTACTGTACTTTCCCCTACTTTTGCCAAACTGGATAATTCACTTATTGAATGATATTCGATTTCATCAGGGTTGGCCAGAACATACTGAGCCACTTTTTGTTCTGATTTAGTTAATGAAGGAAAATAACTGCTGATCACTGCCGATAAATTCATAGGATCCTCCTGTTTCTGATTTTCCTGTTTTCATGGCAAAAAAATTCTAAAAGGTGCCAAGGGCACATTTTTTTCATTCTTTAAAATGTTCATGGGAAAATCCGCAAATGAATAAGTCAATTCATTATAGCTTTCTTCGACCACCAATTCAACGGTATTCTGATCGATCAAATGAATGTCTTTTATCGTCCTGGATTTTTCACCTTGAAATATTTGAAATGATTTCAAAAGTTCCTCAGTATGAGAAAAAGTCAGATTATCGAATACCAGTCTAAGAGTGTTATTTGTAAAAATAAAAGCAGATATTTTTGGAACACGTGCCGCTTCTCCTGCCAGGATAAATTCTGCCAGTCTCGTTCCAATGACACTTTTATCGACAGGATGGATATTGTTTTTTTCACCACAATCTATGGTCGAAATCAACTGCACATGCTTCATCTTTTTTGCTGCACGCTGCTGCTGCTCCCGGATGCCGGCCCAGCTTCCCTGCAACGGTGGCGCATATCTTGGCAGCTGAACAATATAAAAAGGCAGATCTGCACACTGCCAGAGCTCACGCCAGTTTTCGATCAATTGCGTAAGCAGTCTTTCATAATATTCAAAAAATGGAGCATCTTCTTCTCCTTGATACCAAATGACCGCCTTGATCCGATAAGGAGCTAATGACCGCACAAATTTTTCGAATAAGCCGCCGGGCCGATAGATACTGTCTTTGAATAAAGGCGGCGGCCATGGCGTTCCGCCTAATTTTTCTTTGATTTTTTCCGGTTTCCAATCAGGATTTGCCTCCTGAAGCCGGGCTTTATCATCCGCGTATTTTCCCAATGTCTTTTTATACTGACATAGTTCATTGTTTTGCTGCGCCGGGCTGACGCAGGCCGTTCGTACGCTATATGGCTCCCAATAAATTCTTTCCAAGCCCTGGTCTTTCTGCAAACGTTTTTTATCCAGCCAGCAACTGGCCGACGTCCCGCCTTTAGCCAACTCGATCAAACCGATGGGACGATCCCTTTTTTCCATTAATTTTTTTTGAAAGTAATAACCAATCCCGGACAGAGACGCTAAGTTCTTTCCAGAAAGTTTCTGCCATTTTCGCGTTCCGGCATTCGCTTCAAACATAGATGAGTTTTTATCGATCATCTGAAAAAAATATACCGCTTGATCATTTTCAGTAAAATTTTGCGATTCGCGTTCGAAATTCAACTCATCTTTCATGCTGAATTCCATATTGGATTGCCCAGCCAATAAATAAACATCGCCAAAGTGGATCCTGCCCTTAAAAATAACTTTCCGGTCCGCTTTGATGATCATTAAAACAGCTTTTTCTTGACTAAACGGTCCGATTTCCACTCGCCAGCCTGTTTCAGTCACTTTTGCTTGGTAAATTGTATTTTTAATAAAAAGTTCAATCGACTCACCAGGTTGGCAGGATCCGAAAATTACGTTTTTTTCATCGCTTTGAAGAACCATGTCCTCAGTAAACAGACTGGCTAATTCTGCCATTTTCTGACTTCCTTTCACTGTTTCAAATTCAAAAAAAGTCAGCATCCTTTTTTCTTGCTGACTTTTTCTATGAACTATAAACAAACTAATTATTCCTCAATAAATTTTTCCTTGTTCGTCAGTAAGACAAAAGGCAAATAGATGAAAACACCGATCACGATCAGCAATACTTGCAGAACGGAAGCCCGCCAATCTCCATTGGTAGCCAGAAAACCGGAAATGATCGGCGGTGTGACCCATGGAATCAGGACAGAGGTCTTCGCCACTAATCCAACTGCTGTGGCAAAATAAGCGATCGTGGTCGTTACGATCGGAGTTACAACTAACGGAATACATAGTAAAGGATTGAAGACCACTGGCAGACCAAACATCATCGGTTCACTTACATTAAAAAGCGAAGGAATCAAACCGACTTTAGTGATCGCGCGATAATCAGCTCTTTTTGATGCGATCAATATGGCGATCACCAGGCAGATCATCATGCCGCCGCCGCCCATCCAGGCAAAACTGTCTAAAAATGGTTTCGTCACAATATTTGGCATCGCATCGCCCGCTTTTAACGCATCCATATTCTGTTGAATCGCAGTTAAGAGGATCGGTTCGCCAATAGAACCTAAGATAAATGGTCCATGCAGCCCAAATGACCATAAAAGATTATTTAAAAAGACATACAGCAGGATCCCGCCTAAGCTCTGGAAAGAACCTATCAATGGAGCTTGGAAGAACTTAACGATCAAAGTCGGTACATCCGTATTCAGCAGTAAAACTACGAGTACCTCAACCAATCCTAAGATGGCCGTTGTTAAAAAAGCCGGAATCAAAATATTGAATGCTTTGGCAATAGAAGGCGGAACACTTTCAGGCATTTTGATTTTTAATTTTTCCATCTTATTGAATTTACAAATCAAGGTGACACCAACAAGCGAACCGACGATCGCCAAAAACATCCCAGACGCGCTCGTCAGGCTTTGAGTCAAAACACCTGCTGCAGTGACAGAATCGCCCTTCACATCTGTCAATGCGACCGATGCCGGTAATAATACCGCAAAAGAAACAACACCGATCACTGAACCGGTCAAACCTGCTTCTCCATAACTTTTTGCCAGTTTGTCTCCTACTGTAAATGCAATTAAAATTGCCAAAATCCCTAGAGTGGCGTTATAGACCTGTCCGCCTAAAACATTCCATTTATCAATTCCGGGAACTGACTTTAACAAACCATTGGTGGAACTTAAAATCAAATTATTGACCAAGACCCAAAAAGAAGCAATGATCGTATAAGGTATCAAGGTGATAAAACCGTCCCTGATCGCTGCGATATGCCGCTGATTAGCGAATTTATTGGCAAAACTAAGTAATCCCTGAACCAATTTGTTTTCTTCCATTTTTTTATTTCTCCCTTCAATTTTCAACTAAAGTGCATTCGATCTCAAACATTCGATTCCATGGAAAATCAATCTCTACCTGATAATTTTTCAAAGTCTGAAAACTCTTTTGGAGATATTTTTTTGAACAGCCGGCTAAATCATTTTTGACCAGCTCAATAATTTCCATTTTTTTATTCTTTAAATCAAAATAGGTCAAATTCTTTTCTGGTAAAACTTCTTGAGTGATTCTTTGACGAATGATCGTTTGATAAAAAATATCTTCATAAATGCTTTGTAAAATACTCATTTGAACTTCACTTGCTTCTTGCTGAACGCTTTTGAACACCCCCATACTCAGACTGCTCCCCAAAGAATTACAATTCGTATTCCATCCCTGATAAGCACTAAGCTTTTCCAAACATTTATTTTCATCTAATAGTGCCAGTAACTCCAAGTCACCTCCATTCGCATAAGCACTATCACAAACTGCCACCTTTTTGCCGCGTGTTAGAAAGGACTCGATCTTATTGGTAAAATCCAATAAATTACGATAACTGGAATAACTTACATCACTTCCTGTCAATTGGCTCCACGATTCCTGCATGATTTTCCCTGGAGTATTATACGCCAAAACAAAATCACAAGAGTCGCTTTGATCGACTAGTTGACAGCCGCTGGCCAGGATATGCGACTTTAAGCTTTCACCGATCACACGATCCTCATACAAAGGAACGATCAATGGTCCCCTAGTAGCTGAAAAAAAAGGATATACTCTTAACGGCCGTTCTCTGGATTCATTGTATGCTCGTGCTAAAAGTGTAAAACCCACTTCGTCCGCTCCGGGATAAACTAAAATTTTAGAGGATAAACGCAAGTCTTTGATTTTTTTGTACACTTTTTTCTGGTCCAGCGCTGTATATCCATACTCGGCTGAATCATCCTGCGGAATGACCAGAAAATCTACAACATCTTGCTCTACCAGGTAAATATTCAACAGATTCGCTTGAACATTGAACGCTCTGCGCTCTTCATAATCAAGTAAAATCGCTTCAGGGATTTTCTCTTCTAATCGTTGCATTTTCACCGATTCTTTTTCGGTCAATGATTCTCGCTGCTGTTTATCCCGTAAAAAACCATAGTTGAAAATCGCCGCGCCATATTCCCCATAGTATTCCGGTTCTTCGTCATTGCTGTCATATCTGGGCGTCCTCATGATCAAGTTGGATAAAAAGATTTTCAGATCCGGATGATCGCTTTTTAATTTAGTCAATCTCGATTTGTATAGATCCAAGTCTGTTTGACCAAGATGATGGACCCTGGAAGGCAAAAGTCCGCCGTATAAAAGCATCTCTGTAGAAAGTACTGCTGTGGAAACTCCTTCGATATTTTTTTCGATATATTCCCAAATATCAGCTACATCAGCTGGAAGCTTCTTTTTTCCCAGCAATTCTTTAGGCGGACTGATCAGCGTGACTTCCGGAGTTCCAGCCACATTTTGAACAGGGTAAAGCCGGTTGCAGGGCCGTTCGTCTAAAGGAATATACAAGATTTTCATCATTTTTCGACCTGCTCCTTTTTTAAAATGTATTTTTGAATGATCTGTCCAACATTTTCGGCATAATAAACGGCTTTTTCTCTAGTCGTTGGATCAGCCTTAGCAACTGCAAAAGAATTTTTTGTCAGTGGAAACATCGAGGTGTCACTTTCGGCATCACCGGCGACAAATAATTTTTTTGCAGAAATTTTCAAGTAATTCATAATAAAAGCAACAGCTTTTCCTTTAGAAGCGCTTTTAGACATCACCTCAACAGTCGTCAAACTCGTTTGCACAACATTTAATTTATCTTTATCAATGCCATTCAATTCCGGCTGCAGCGCTTCAAAAACAGCCGAATTCCCAAAAATAAGATAAATCGTCGGCTCGATCGTCAGTGAAAACTCCGGCAGATCCTCTACTACAAGCGAGGTATCGACAAATTCCGCTACTTCTTCGGGCTTTCTTGGCGAAGGAAAAAATCGATGCTGAATATCGGAAATTTCGACCCGGATTTTTTTTGAAAAGACGCTTTTATTGATTAAAGGAACTAACTCTTTCGCAATTTTTTCGTGATATAAAACTTTACCTGAGCGATTTTTGATCACCGCACCATTCTGACTGATGCGAAAATCGCCTTTAAAACCTAATCTTTCTTCTACAAACTCAATATCCTGATCCAGCCTGCCGGTACAAATAACAAAATTCCCGCCCAGTTCACAGAATTTTCTGATGCAAACCAGGCTCTCTTCATCGATCGAGCCGTCCGCCTTTAACAGCGTCCCATCTAAATCACACACAAGCAAAAAATCATTCATCTTTTTTCTCCTCAATCATGGTTTCTTTGACATATAGCTTTGTGATCAGCTGCGGCCTGGTAATGATCGAACCAACAACAACGGCAAAAGCACCGGCATTTAGGCCTTCCCTAACCTGCTCGGGCCTTGAAGTATGACCTTCCATGATCACTGGGATCCTTAATTGGCTTTGAAGTCGTCGAATCAATTCAAAATCAGGTTCGTCGATTGAATTGGAGTAAGAAGTATAACCGGCCATCGTGGTCGAAACCAGATCAAACCCCATCTCTGCTGCGGCTATGGCTTCTTCCTCCGTCGATATATCGGCCATCGCTGCTCTATTTCCCTCATGGATCGCCGCTAAAATTTCCGGCAGCTGCTCATTATGAGGCCGGTTTCGTTTTGTTGCATCGGTCGCAATGATCTCGACATCCGTCGTCAATAATTCAAATACTTCTTGTTTCGTCGGTGTGATATAAACTTCTGAATCAGAATAGTCTCTTTTAATAATACCAATCGTTGGTAAATCAACTTCCGCTTTAATCGCCTTGATATCCGCAACACTATTGGCACGAATCCCGACAGCTCCTCCTATTTGAGCTGCTAAAGCCATCTTAGCCATAATATATGAACTATGCAGAGGTTCATCTTCCAATGCCTGACAAGAAACGATCAAACCCTGTTTTATTTTTTTTAGATCCATTAGCTACTTATCCCCTCTCTCACAATTAAAATACCATAAAATTTTCTTTTTGTAAATTATTTTCTTTATTATTTATTTTTTGGTGTAATATTCTTTTTATTGACTGCTCATCATTTTTAGCTGGGGAAAAAAAACTATAAAAAAAGAGAGCAGAATTTTATTCTGCTCTCTGTGCTCTGAAGTTGGATAAAAAGTGTTCAGATTCAAGAAATAAACCAGTCTATTTCTGAGGAAGCAGCTTTTGTCCCGCCATTTATTCCTATTTAAGGCCGACCCATTCATTGACATTGATTCATGGGTCAGCCTCGAATGTTTCTCACTTAAAATCGATTATTTTATACAAAAGATGGATTGATCCAGTCCATTCTCATAAAATTTCTTTTTTCCATTTGCGGATCTTGGTACGAAAATTTGTAAATGGCGCCACTGTATTTACATGGATAAATTTATACACAGGCCAAACCGCTTTAGATGTCGCAGAATCGGCCCACTCTCTTTGGTGCGGCTCAAACAATTCCTGCTCTGATAAACTTTCGATCCAATCACAGAGGATCCTGATATTTTCCCTTAGCTTAGTTCTTTGTTGTTTTATGGAAAGAGAGCCATATTTCCTGTAGAATTCTTGATAGAGATCCCCTAAACGATTCCATTTAAATCCTTCTGCAGGTGTGACCGCTTTTCTTCCGGCTGCTTCTGCTCTTTCCCACTCCAGTAAGAGAATGGTCCAGCCGATTTGATAAGATAAATTCTCAGAAGGGGTCCTGTCCACTCCTTCAGCTGATTGGTTTTTCAATTTTTCCGGTATGCCATTAAATTCCTGATCATACTTCTCATATGATTTTTGGATCGCGCCGATCAATTCTTCTTTTGATCCATAAGTTTTCATGATTCCTCTCCTCCAACTACATTTCTTTCTCGTAAGTCAGCTGAATAATTCCGCCAAAAGGGTCTGCTACAATAGCATACAAATAAGCAAATTCATTCTTTTTTAATTCAATGATCACTTTAGTTCCCGACGTTTTCTCAACGGCTTGGTAGACCTGGGTAATAGAATCAAAATCATCGAAAAATACGGCTAAAGAAAAATTATTTCCTTTTGTCAATAGCGGCTGCTCACTCATAATATCATCGGCTATCATTAATTGCGACTGCCCGATCTGCAGTACTGAGTGAGCGATCCAGTCCTTTTTCCCTGGCAAATAATGATAACTTGAATCCATTTTTTGGTGGATTTCTTTGTGCGTGATTTTAAAAACTGTTTCTGCCTTAAAAATTTTTTCATAAAAAGCAATGGCTTCTGCCGCCTTTCCATTTAACGAAAGAAATGGTACCACACGGATATTTTTCATTCTAATCACTTCACCTCAATTTTTTTGTTATAATAAATATAGCTCAAAAAGGTGTCAGTTAACGGCACCTATGAAGGAAAATTATGAAAAAAGCAGAACGGCTCAATCAGGAATTGATTTTTCTGAATGGATCCAAGGAGTTTCATCTATCTGATTTCATGCGCGAGTTCCATATTTCAAAACGGACAGCACTCAGAGATATTCAAGAACTAGAAGACATTGGAGTGCCATTATACTCAGTAAACGGCAGATATGGTGGTTATAAAGTTTTGGACAGCTCGCTGCTTCCGCCAATTTATTTTAATGAAAAAGAAATACTGGCCTTGTTTTTTTCATTGCAACTATTGGAATTGATTTCAGACACTCCTTTTCAGCAAACACATCCATACATCAGCAAAAAGCTGCTGAAGACCTTCAGTAATGAAAAACAAAAGAAAATCATCGAATCACAAGATGCTATTCACTATAGAGGAACGCCACAAGTGAATACAACAGACAATTTAGATGTCATTTTTCAAGCGATCATCCGCCATGAAGCTTTAATCATAGACTACGTTCGCTATAAAACTGCCCGAAAATGTATTCAGCCCATTCGCTTGGAAATCATGGACGGCCACTGGTACTGTATGGCATGGGACATTGAAAAAAAAGCATGGAGGACCTACAGGTGTGATCATATAAACGTTATTCATGTTGAAAAAAATTTAGGCATCACTTTTACAAAAGAAGAAATGATCCGCTCCTATCAAATACAAAACCAGCAGTATCGAACGATTCCCTTTAAAGTTCAACTCACAGAAAAAGGAAAAAGTCAGTTTTTAAAAAGAAACTATGCCAATATGCTGCTAAAAGAAGAAAAGGAGCAGCTCTTTATTATCGGCCAGGCAAATAAAGATGAGATTTCATTCTTGGCTAACTATTTCTTGGGTTTTGGAGAAACAGTCAGAATAATAGAACCGGATGTATTGAAAGAAGAATACCTTCGCTTGCTGAAATCCATATTGTCAAGATATTAAAAAAATTTGTCGCGATTCAGCAGATTCATTTTCTAATTGACTCCTAGTTTTTTTGTACAGAAAAGCAACTGGCCCATTCATTCAAATTGAATGAATGGGTCAGCCTTAAATACGAATAAACGGCGGATCAAAAGTGTCAGCTTCTTAACTGCAACTAAACCATTGTTCTGCTTTTTTTGTTATGCCATTACACGGATCGCATGATAAGCTTCATGAACGGCATCCATGATTTTTCTAGAGGAAACAGCGTCTCCGACGACTGTCAAAGACTTGACTTTTCCCTCCAATTCATCTTCTAAATTATTTATTGCTTTATAGCCGGCCGCTATGATGATTGTATCGCAAAGAAGCTCTCTTTGCTCGCCATTTTGGGTATAGCTCACCCTGTCCGCCTGAATTTCATCGACTCTTGCTGAAGCGACCGTGACTATTTTCCGCTCCTTGATCATATCTCTTAAGGATAGATCATTATTTTTACAATGAACGACCGTCTTTAAAATATCATCCAGCATCTCAATGATCGTTACTTGATCAGCAGTTTCTTTCATGAATGCTGCTGTTTCACAGCCCACTAATCCGCCGCCGATCACCACGACTTTTTTCCCAGGTGCTCGTTCACCCGTTAAATATTCATTGGCCGTATGTGCATGTTCCACTCCCTTGATCGGCGGGATCACACTTTTTGCACCTGTAGCAACGATGACCTTGTCAAAATGCCCCGCTATGATCTCGGCAGCCGTCGCTGTTTTTAATAGCCTCACTTTTACATTTAATTTAGCCATTTGATTTTCCATATAATCGATCAGCCGCAATACATCATGTTTAAAAGTCGGATAGCCGGCCGCATGCAGATTGCCGCCAAGGCGAGCGCTTTTTTCCCAAAGTTCGACAGAAAATCCACGTTGAGCGGCTGTGATCGCCGCCTCCAT
>JAATEZ010000461.1 GCA_015655485.1 Lactobacillales bacterium
ATCGGATTGGTCCCAGGTGCAATTCCTACTCCAATGGAGATCAATTTTTCAGCTGTTTTTTGGGCCAGCCGTCTGCACTCATCCAGCGAAGCTCCCGACGCCGCTATTGCTCCAATTATTTTGATCATAAACAAATCCCCGGCGATCCCTCGGCGTTCTAATTTATTTTGACTAGAGGCCACATCATCCCGCACAGCGACATTGACAACTTTCAAACCTTCCAGTTCAGCCAATTCTTTGCCCATCTCAAAATTCAAAACATCACCGGCATAATTACCGAAAATACAGATGACCCCCTGCCCCGTATCCGCCTCTTTGATTGCCGCAAGAATCGCAGCGGGCGTAGGAGCGGCAAAAATATTGCCAATAACGGCTGCATCGGCCAAACCTTTACCAAGCAAACCTAAAAACAAGGGTTCATGACCACTGCCTCCGCCAATCACCACCCCAACTTTGTTCCGAGCTTTTCTGGTATAAACCAGCACTCTTTCCGATTTAGAGGAAAAATTGATTGTTTGCGCATGAGCTTGCACAAACCCTTCAAGCATGTCGGTAACAATGTTCTCTGTTTTATTGATTACTTTTTTCATAAAAAGATCCTTTCATTGATTTTGTAATATTTCAATATCATTTGTCTCTAATTTTTCTTTTAAGCTGCCAGTTGGCAGTTGATCTGTAATTAAAACATCGATGTTTTCAAAGGAAAGACTGGCATACAAATAACCTTTGTCAAATTTGCTGCTGTCTGCCAATAAAATTGTTTGTCGGCTGCCCTGACTGCAAGCTTTTTTCACATAAGCTTCTCCTTCAGATATTTCGCTGGCTCCAGCAATACTATCGAGTCCTCTGCAAGAAACAAAAGCCAAGTCGGTAGAGTGGCTCTTTATATTTTCATAAGCTTCCGTACCATTGATGGTCAATCTTTTCGAAACCACTTTTCCGCCGATCACAATAACATTCACATCAGTTTTTTCTGCTAAAAAATAAGCAAGAGCCAAGCCATTTGTAATGACAGTAAGGCCGGCATATTTTTTTAATTGTTCAAATAAATATAAACAGGTGCTACTAGAATCTACAAAAATAGTTTGATCATCTGCTAAAAACAAGTCTGCCAGCCGTGTTATTTCCTTTTTTTGATTTTTATTTTCAAGAGATAACGCTTTTTCCATATAAAGCGGTTCAATAGCTGATTCTTGTATAAAGATAGCCCCGCCTCTAGTTCTTCTGATCAAGCCATCCATATCTAATTTTTTTAAGTCTCTTCGAATCGTCGACTCACTATAATTCAGGGATTCACTCAAAGCGGAAACACTGATCATCTTCTTGGTTTTAATCTGTGATAATATTTCTCTTCGCCTTTCCTGACTCACAAAATCAGCCTCCTATCTCTAAAAAAGAAAACAAGTCTTCCTGATTCTTTAAAGACTTGTTTTCAAAGAACTATTTATACAGCTCAGCTTTTCCAGTGCACTCCAGCACTTTTAGTTTGTGTAAAACAACTTGTTTGACCGCTGAATTAGGCTCAATATAAACCTGGTTTGGTTCATACATATTAGGATTTTCCTCTAAAACTTCACTGATTTTTTTAAAGAAAGCGCTCTTCAAATCACTGGAAAGATTGACTTTCGCTACCCCATATTTTACCAACTCATTGACTTCACGATCAGGGTTTCCTGAACCGCCGTGCAGTACAAAGGGGATATTTATTTTTTTATTCAACTCTTTCAACAACTCAATATTTAGTTTGGGTTCAACATCTTTAGGATACAGCCCATGGGCAGTTCCAATGGCTACTGCTAAGGTATCAATACCGGTCTCTTTCACAAACTGCTGCGCTTTTTGGGGATCTGTATAAATAATTTCCGCCGTTCCGCCTTCCGCACTGCCGTTATTTCCAATCGTTCCTATTTCGGCTTCTACCGAAACATTTACGGTATGGGCAATTTCCACAACCTTTTTTGTTATCGCTATATTCTCTTCAAAACTGCTGTGAGAGGCATCGATCATCACAGATGTATACCCGTTTCTAATAGCTCGAACAACATTCGCTATGGTTGCACCATGATCCAAATGA
>JAATEZ010000403.1 GCA_015655485.1 Lactobacillales bacterium
AGTGGATTCGAACCACTGAACCCTAAGGAGCGGATTTACAGTCCGCCGCGTTTAGCCACTTCGCTACTCCTCCGCAAAGCCTGTCGAAACTCAACTCATTTATCATACAAAATTGTAACAAAAACTTCAAGCAAAAATTTAGTTTATTTAAAAATCAATGCTTCAGAAGCTGGACAATCCGGCTACTGTTGATTTAAATTCCAATCACGGATCAATAATTCATACCCTTCCTCAAAGCTTTTTACTTGTTGTGGCAAACTGTCCGCCATGACTACTGAAAACTTCCCGGAAGACAGCTGCTGCACTTCCCCGATCATTTTCTTTCCAACATATAAACGATGGGTCGGATTTTTTTCATTTAGAATTTCTTCTACTTTGACTTCTGTATCTTTATTTTTTTTTGACAATCGGCACACCTCCTTCTTTGCTTTTAAAAGATAACACATTTTTATTAAAAAGTTAAGTTTTTCTTGCATTTCTATACCTTTAAACAGATAATTTATTGAAAGGAGTGAAAATTTTGAAAGATATACTCATACAAGCTTCAGGTTTTTTTTAATCATCATTGTAGGCTATCTCCTGAAAAGCTTTCGTTTATTAACTAAAGAAGACGGACATGTCTTATCAAAAATCATTGTCAATGTAACTTTACCAGCCGCTATTATCGTCAGCTTGAACTCTGTCATCATAAACTCCATGTTTTTTATTTTAGTATTATTAGGTTTTTTTCTAAACTTGGTGTTGGTTTGTCTTGGCGGATGGCTTTGGCGAAGAAAAGATCCGCTTGACCAAACTTTTTTTATGTATTGTATTTCCGGCTACAATATCGGAAACTTCAGTTTGCCTTTTATTCAAAGCTTTTTCCCCATTGCCGTCCCTTTTCTATGTATGTTCGACATCGGTAATTCTTTTATGATCTCTGGTGGAACCACTCTTTTAGTGGATCATTTTACTCGTTTAAAAAAAGAAACTAGTCTCAAAAAAATAATCGTTGCTTTATTAAAGATCCTTCCCTTCACAACCTATCTTGTTATTTTTCTAATGAAAATATTCTCATTGAGTTTTTCAAAAACACCAATCGCGATCTTGCAATTGTTTGCCAATGCGAACGGTTTTCTTTCAATGCTCATGATAGGACTTTATCTTGAATTGAAAATCCCGCGAAAAGAACGGATGACTGTCTTGCAAATATTGCTTGGCCGATATCTCTTAGGAATATTATCTGCCAGCCTATTTTATTTTGTCATTCCTTTTCCTCCATTGATAAAAATCGTGTTAGTTCTTCTCTCCATCGCTCCTATTCCGACTTTTGCCGTTATCAATAGTGTAAAAAGCGGGATCGCACCAGAAGTTACCGGGTTCATCTCCTCCATCAGCATCCTGATAAGTCTGCTGCTAATGACCCTGACCATGCTCCTCATTTTATAATTAGAAAAGCTGAACAAACTTTTGTCAGCTTGTGAGCAAAATAAGAACCGGGAACAAAGATGCTGCTGGTCTTTGCCACACGTTTTTTTGCCGAAACAAGCTAGTTCGTGAGAACAGATACATTTGAAAGAGGCCGACCTACTAATTAAAACTAATGAATGGGTCGACCTTAAATTGGAATAAACGGCGAATCAAAAACAGCTTTTTCTTGAAGCGGAACCCTTTGGATTCAATCTCCGGTTAAAGTTCTTTTTTTTAAGTTGATTCAGCTATTTTCTGTTCTAACACAAGAAACGATATCATACCCGGCCGAACTCAATAAATCTGTTACTTTTTTGTCCTCAACACTAGCTAACTGGACCACTATAATAGGTTCCTTGATTTTTCGATAGACCACGATTTGAACAATATTATAATCATTTTCAGAGAATAATTGCGTCAGCCTTGCTAAAACACCTTTTTGGTCATCGGGGATGTTGACTGTCACTCGAACTCCTTTTTGATTGTATCCAGTAATTTCTAGAAAAGCATCAAAAATATCATTATTCGTAATGATCCCAACCAGTTCGCCGGATTCTGCTATAACAGGCAAGACACCGATGCTGTTCTGACGCATTTTGAAAATCGCATCCTCCAGTAAAGCATCTGGCTCTATTGTCAGTACATTTTTGATCATCACATCGGCTACCGTAGTCTTATTTAATAAATAATTGATTTCATAAACACTTAAAGAGGTAGCTTTAGATGGTAAAGCTTCCTGTATCGTTCCTTCAGTGATCAAACCAACTAAACGATTATCTGATACAACGGGCAATCGATGGATATTATTTTTACTCATCAACTCGACCGCATCGAAAATTTTAATGTCACTGGAAACTGTCACTAAATGCTTTGACATATAATATTCTACAAGCATAATTACCCTCCTAAGTAAGCTTTCTGAACCGCATCACTTGCTAACAATTCTTCCCCTGTGCCACTTAATACAATTTTCCCGGTTTCTAAAACGTACCCTCTATCAGCAATGGACAAAGCCATCTTAGCGTTTTGCTCAATCAGTAAAATCGTCGTTCCTTGCTTATTGATCTCCTCAATAATATTGAAAATCTCTTTAATAAAAATCGGCGCAAGCCCCATTGAAGGCTCATCCAGTAAAAGTAAACGCGGTTGGCTCATCAATGCCCGCCCCATGGCCAGCATCTGCTGTTCCCCGCCAGATAAGGTAGCAGCATCCTGAGATTCGCGTTCTTTCAAAATTGGGAAACGGCTGTAAACCATTTGAAAAGATTCCTGGATCGCTTTTTTGTCTTTTCTCAAATAAGCTCCCATTTCAAGATTCTCACGGACACTCAATCCGGGAAAAACTTGTCTGCCTTCAGGAACTTGGGATAATCCGCCAGCTACGATTTTTTGAGGTACTGATTTCCCAAGGTTTTTTCCTTCAAATAAAATTTCACCCGCAGAAGGGCGGTTTAGTCCTGAAATCGTGCGTAATGTCGTAGTTTTGCCCGCACCATTAGCTCCAATCAGAGTAACGATCTCTCCTTCTTCCACTTCAAAACTTATATCCCGAACTGCCTGTATCACACCATAATGAACCGCAAGATTTTTTACTTGCAACATTATAAATCACCGCCTAAATAAGCTTGAATAACTTTTGGATCCCCTTTGATTTTTTCGGGTGTCCCTTCAGCGATCACGCGCCCATATTCTAATACATAAATTCTTTCACAAACATCCATAACCAGAGACATATCATGTTCAATCAATAAAACAGTAATAGCAAAATCTTTTTGGATTTTTCTAATCAGCGCTGTCAGTTCTGACGTTTCCTGAGGGTTCATTCCGGCTGCAGGTTCATCTAAAAATAAAATCTTAGGCTTTGTCGCCAAGGCCCGTACAATTTCCAAACGACGCTGTTCGCCATATGGAAGGTTACGAGCTAAATCAGCGGCTTTATTTTCCAAGTCAAAAATTTTAAGCAGAGATAAAGCTTCAGAG
>JAATEZ010000046.1 GCA_015655485.1 Lactobacillales bacterium
ATTGGCGGACACCCGGCTTTTAATGTTCCCCTTGAACCCTCTTTGGATTTTGAGGATTATTATTTGCATTTTTCACCATTAAAATCACGGATCACCATCCCGCTTTCTGGTCCATATGCAAATATCAGGGAAAAAACTTTGGGACAAACCAATACAGATATCCAACTAAAGCACAGTATTTTTGAGAACGATGCCCTGATCTATGAAACAAAAGGAGCCAATAAATTCAGTATCCGCAGTGATAAAGATCCCAGCAGTGTGACCCTGGCATATGAAGATATGCCTTATGCAGGGATCTGGTCTCCTTATCCCAAAAAAGCGCCGTTCGTTTGTCTAGAGCCTTGGTGCGGCATAGCTGATACAACCGATTCGAATGGTAAACTGGAAGATAAACTTGGGATCATAAAGTTAGAAGCTCAAGACACCTTCTCTAACCAATACCATATTCTAACTAAATAACAGAAAAGAGAAACGAAGGCTATTTTTTAAGCAGTCTCTGTTTCTCTTTTTTGGAGGTCCATTATTTTTCTGATTTTTTTTTAGCAGCTTTATTAAAGCCGAATGGCACACGATTTTCTGTGCCATCCTTGATGCGTCTGATATTTTCTTTGTGTCTGATAAAAACAAAAATCGTGATCGCGATAGCCATAATTGTTAAGAGCCAATCATGCTTAGGCAAAATCGCTGGACAGATGAACGGCAAAATAAAAGTGGACAGAACGATCGTTGCAAAAGAAAGCAAACTTGCCAAACTGACCATACTGGTAAGAAAAAGATAGATCAGAAAAAAAATAACAATGTAGATAAAAAAACGGGGACTGTAGGCAAGAAGCATGCCGGCGCTTGTTGCGACAGCTTTTCCACCTTTAAAATCAGCAAAAATCGGAAAGGTATGCCCAATGATCGCTGCGATCCCAAACCACAATGGATTGATATTCAAGTGAAATAAATATGGAAGGCAGGCAGCTAATGTTCCTTTTAGAATATCCATGGCTAAAACAATCATACCTGCTTTTTTTCCTAAGACACGAAAGGTATTGGTCGTGCCGCTGTTTCCGCTGCCGAATTCACGGATATCTTTTTTAAAAAACAATTTTCCCAGCCAGACTCCTGAGGGAATAGAACCAAGTAAATAAGCAATAATAAAAAGTAAAAATATTTTCATGACAGATTCTCCTTTATCAACAGATTATATTCTATCACGAAAAGGACAGAGCGCCAATCTAATTATCAAATTTTATGTCCGCAGGCTAATGTTTGATAATTAGAAAAGAAATGATTCGGAAAAGTTTCTTTATCGATCCCAGATAAATCAGATTTTGATTTTTCCAAAGGAGCTATTTTGAGGCTTGAGGAGCAAGACTAGCTAGTTTATCCTGTTTTATTGTAGTACAATAGACAGGTAAGGTTTTTTGTTTTATCCAAATAAAAGAGGGCAAAGACCTCATCTTTATTAAGGAGGAATTTTTTTGGCATACCAAAATCCTGATCAAGAAAAAATCAACTCCTACTTGCTTCACGCAAAGAATATTGCCATTGTGGGACTCAGCAATAAAAAAGAGCGGACTAGTTATCAAATCGCTCGCTGGCTGCAAGAAAAGGGTTATACGATCATTCCTGTAAATCCAGTTTTGGCGGGACAAGAAATATTAGGTGAAAAAGTCTATGCGTCCTTAGAAGAGATTTCTGGATCTGTCGATATCGTAGATATTTTTCGCCGTTCTGAATTTTTACCTGATATCGCTCGTTCGTTTATTGCCATAGATGCAAAAGTCTTTTGGGCACAATTAGGAATTGAAAATGAAGAGGCTGAAAAAATCTTAAAAGACGCTGGAAAACTTGATGTGGTCATGGACCGATGTATAAAAATCGAATGGCAAAAATTAGGATAAATAAACTGAAATAACCATGACTGTAGTGACGCCGCTGAATTTAGGAGGCGTTTTTCTATGAGTTTGTTTATTCTAATGAAATACTTTTCAAATATCAATAAATAAAGTATGATAAGTTTGATGTGAAAATTAAGGCTTTAGTTGCAAATAAAGGAGCATAACTCATGGCAAAAAAAATTGAATATAATGATGCCTCTATTCAGGTTTTGGAAGGACTTGAAGCCGTCAGAAAACGTCCTGGAATGTATATTGGTTCTACCGACTCTCGCGGATTGCACCATTTAGTCTATGAAGTGGTGGATAATGCCGTCGATGAAGTGTTATCCGGCTTTGGTAATGCCATAGATGTGGTGATACACGCTGACAATAGTATCAGTGTAAGAGACTTCGGCAGAGGTATGCCGGTTGGGATCCATGCTTCAGGCAAGCCGACTGTGGAGGTTATTTTTACTGTCTTGCATGCCGGGGGGAAATTCGGTCAGGAGGGCGGCTACAAAACATCAGGCGGATTGCATGGGGTCGGAGCCAGTGTAGTCAATGCCTTATCAGAATGGCTGACTGTAACAGTGACCCGAGATGGTTATAATTATCAAGAAAAATTTATCAACGGAGGCAAGCCCTCAGGGACACTCAAAAAAATCGGTAAAACAAAAGAAGCTGATGGAACATTGGTCCATTTCTTACCAGATAAAACGATTTTTTCAACGATTCAGTTTTCTTATGATATTCTTTCTGAACGCTTGCGAGAATCGGCTTTTCTTCTGCGGGATGTCCGGATCACTTTGACAGATCTTAGAACTGACTCTAAAGAAATTTTTCATTACGAAGAAGGAATCAAAGAATTTGTCAGTTATATCAATGAAGAAAAAGATGTGCTGACTCCTATTATTTATTTTTCAGGAGCGAAAGATGGGATAGAAGTTGAGTTTTCTTGCCAATATAATGACGGATATTCGGAAAATGTCCTTTCCTTTGTTAATAATGTTCGAACGAACGACGGCGGCACTCATGAGGCCGGTATGAAATCTGCAATGACCAAATCTTTTAATGAGTATGCGCGAAAGACTGGACTGCTAAAAGAAAAGGACAAAAATCTTGAAGGCAGCGATTTTCGAGAAGGTCTGGCAGCCATTATTTCTATC
>JAATEZ010000286.1 GCA_015655485.1 Lactobacillales bacterium
AAATGCTGCCTTCTTATGCGCGAGTGATCCGTGACGGCAAGGAAGATCAAATACTGGCTGAAGATTTAGTACCGGGAGACATTATTTCTATCGAAGAAGGAGATAAGATATCGGCAGACGCACGGTTGATCTTATCGAGTGATCTGCAAATCAATCAGTCCACTTTGACCGGGGAATCTAATCCGGTAAGAAAAGCCCATGACTCTATTTCTAGAAAAGATTTAGAACGTTTTGAAATACCCAATCTTATCTTTGCCGGCACTTCCGTTGCCAGCGGAACAGGACGCGGGATCGTTATTTCGATAGGGATGGATACTGAGTTTGGAAAAATCGCCAATTTAACGCAAAATGTGAAAGAAGAAAAAAGTCCGCTTCAAAAAGAATTAGATGTTTTGACGAAACAAATCTCATTGATCGCTTTAGGAATAGGAGTCTTTTTCTTTGTTGCTTCCATTTTTTTTGTAAAGCAGCCATTAGCTCAGGCTTTTGTTTTTTCATTGGGAATGATCGTTGCTTTTATTCCGGAAGGTCTGTTGCCAACGGTCACTTTGTCTCTTGCGATGGCAGTTCAGCGTATGGCAAAAGAGCATGCGCTGGTGAAAAAGCTTTCCGCAGTTGAAACATTGGGTTCGACTTCGGTCATTTGTTCTGATAAAACAGGAACTTTGACTCAAAATGAAATGACTGTGAATTATTTATGGTTGCCAACAGGAGAGCTTGAAGTGACCGGGCTGGGTTATGCTCCAGAGGGTGAAGTTCTCAAAAATGACAAGAAAATTTCTATATTTGATAATCAGGACTTAAATTCGTTAGTGATTGGAGCCTCCCTATGCAGTAATGCTCGGGTAGTTGCACCAAATGAAGAGAATGATCGCTATACTGTTCTCGGAGATCCTACAGAAGCTTGTTTGGGAGTGGCTGCAAAAAAGGCTGGTTTAGATGTTGAACAGCAAAATAAAGTAACTCCGAGATTAAGAGAGCTGCCTTTTGATTCCAGCCGAAAAAGAATGACGACTATTCATCAATTGGATAAAACTGTTGATGGCGCTCATCGGATCGCTCATATCAAAGGAGCCCCTAAAGAAATCATCGATTTGTGCCAATTTATTCAAGTGGATGGTAAAACAAAAGAAATAACTGATGATGACCGTCGTGAAATTATGACGGCAAACGATCGCTATGCTCGAAACGGGCTGCGTGTTTTAGCAGTCAGTTATCGTTTGATCGATGATTCCAATGAATTTCCAAAGAATATGAGTGCTTTTACGCCTGAATTAGTCGAAAATTCGATGACATTTGTTGGATTAGTCGTTATGGCCGATCCGCCTCGACCAGAAGTTTCGGCAGCTGTAGAGATGTGCCACAAAGCAAGCATTCGTATCATAATGATTACCAGCGACTATGGTTTGACCGCTGAGAGTATTGCCAAAAGAATTGGCATTGTAAAGAGCGAACATCCCAGACTGGTATCAGGCAGTGAGTTGACCGCAATGACGGATGATGCTTTAAAAGATGCCTTGAAGGAGGAAGTTATTTTCGCCCGAGTTGCTCCTGAGCAAAAGTATCGGGTCGTTTCTAACTTGCAGGAAATGGGTGAAGTGGTTGCAGTTACTGGCGATGGCGTGAATGATTCTCCGGCCTTGAAGAAAGCCGATATTGGTGTAGCAATGGGAATCACTGGAACAGATGTGGCTAAAGAAGCCGCAGATATGATTCTGACAGATGATAATTTCGCTTCAATCGTTAAAGCCGTCGAAGAAGGACGCGCAGTTTATAGCAATATCAGGAAATTTCTTCTTTACATTTTGAACAGCAATATGTCGGAAGCAGTTCCGTCAGCGGCTTTCTTATTTTCCAGAGGGGCTATTCCTTTGCCGTTAACGGTTATGCAGATCCTTGCTGTCGATTTAGGTACTGATATGGTTCCAGCACTTGGATTAGGAACAGAACTTCCTGAAGAAGGGATCATGGAACAACCGCCGCGTTCTCGCAAGGATAAGCTGTTGAACAAAAAAACAGTATTCAAAGCGTTTTTCTGGTATGGCTTAATGGGTTCTATTGTTTCCATGGGCGCATACTTCTTCATCAACTGGCGTAACGGCTGGCCTGGAGTGCCTTTAGCAGCAGATAATTTTATTTATCAGCAGGCAACGACACTCACATTTGCAGCCATCGTATTTGCACAGATCGCTGCAGTTATGAATTGTCGGACTGAAAGACAGTCTGTATTGAAGATTGGTCTATTCAAGAACAAGAAAATACTAATAGGGATCGCTGTTGAGATCGCTCTTTTGTTTATCCTGATGTATGTACCGTTTATGCAGGATTTGTTCAACACTGCTCCAATCGATGCTATAGATTGGGTTTACCTGATCTGCATTCCTATTCCAATCTTTTTGATTGAAGAATTAAGAAAAAAATTAGTTCGTTCGAAAAAAATAAAGAAGGTGAACTAGCATGAAAACAATTATCGTTGGGTGTGGAAGAATGGGTTCCGAGTTAGCCAAAAATTTGGTAGCTGAAAAACATGAGATCGTTGTGATCGATGAGCTTGCAGAAAAATTTTTATTACTAGGATCTGATTTTCCTGGAAAGGTGGTCACTGGTCTGGGTTTTGACAAAGAGGTTTTAGAAGAAGCCGGGATCGGTCGTGTTGATGCAGTGGTTGTGTGTACGAATAGTGATGAAGCGAATGCGCTGATCGCGCGCATCGCTCGGAAAATTTATCAAGTTCCTCGTGTTATCGCCCGGTTGTTTGATCCAAGAAAAGCTGAAATCTATAACATGTTAGGAATTCAGATCATTTCAACAACTGATTGGGGAATCAAAAGAGCAACTGAATTGTTAAGTTTCAATCAATTGGACTCAGTGATGTCTCTAGGAAATGGCGAAGTTGAAATTGTAAAAATCGATGTGCCTGAATTATTGATCGGACGATCCATAAAAGAATTTACTAATAATTTTTTGGAGATCCGCGTGATTTGTATCAATCGTGATAATCGCACTTTTTTCCCAACGAAGGGAACATTGCTTAAAAAAGGCGATGTAATTTTTGTAGCAGTAGTTGGAACTGCAGTAAAAACATTAAAATCTCAGTTGGGGTTATAAAGGAGGGCAAATCATGAAAGTAATTATTATTGGCGGTGGACAAGTAGGTTCATATATCGCAAAATTGTTGATGGAAAACAAATGCGAAGTAAAAGTTGTGGAACGACGTGAAATGGTTTTAAATAAATTAGCTAGTGAATTTCCTTCAGAACATATTGTTATGGGAAATGGAACAGATGCATCCATTTTAGAACAAGCCGGGATCAACTCGGCTGATGCAGTCGTTGCGGTCACGGGGCAGGATGAAGTCAATTTAGTTGCGTCAACGATCGCAAAGTATGAATATGGTATCAGTCGTGTGATTGCTCGAGTGAACAATCCGAAAAATGAATGGCTGTTTGATATGAACATGGGAGTAGATGTAAAAGTTAACCAAGCCAACCTTTTGGCAAGGATCGTTGTTGATGAAATCGATTTGACCAATATGTTTACATTGATGAAGCTGAATCAAGGAAAACACTCGATCATCCAAGTGAAAGTGGCTAAAAATTCTGCTTCAGCTGGAAAAACGATCAAGGAATTATCTATCCCGGCCCAAACGATCCTCATTGCCATCTTCCGTAATCACGAAGTAATCGTACCTTATGGAGATACAAAAATTTTGGGTGACGACAGCATCATGGCCTTGACAGACGATTCAGGCCAAGTAGAACTAAACAAACTCCTCTTTAAATAAGAAAAGCTGAATGAGACCGTTCAGCCCCTGAGCAAATTAGGAAAACTGGCAAAATGGCTGTTTCATTTTCGCCAGTTTTATCTATTTGCTGATAGGGCTGATCTCATGAAGCTGGACACTGAAAAGCTGAACAAGCCCGTTCTGACTTAGAGCCATTGAGCAGGAAAAATTTTAGCGGTGAACACACCGCGGATTTTTTCCAGTTATGGCCGAAAAGGTCTACCTCATGAAGCTGGACACTGAAAAGCTGAATGAGCCTGCTCAGCTTGTGAGCAAAATAGGAACTTGTCACTAAGACGCCTTCTGTCTTCGAGACAAGTGATCTTTTTGCCGAAACAAGTTAGTCCATGAAGCCAGATCATAAGAAAAGCTTAAGTGAGGCGTGTCAGGCTTTGAACAGCAAAAGCGATATTGCCTGGAGCTTAATGTCCATATCAAAAAAATAAAGCAAGGAAGAAAATAAGTCATTCTTCCTTGCTTTTACTGTCTATTTGAACCATCCGATAACCAACCCCTACATGAGTCTGAATATATTTTTGATTAGAAGAGTTTTTTTCAATTTTTTTCCTTAATGTCGCCATAAAAACGCGCAAAGCCGGCAGATCGTTATTGTAAGGGCCCCACACTTCTTTTAGAAGATAATTATGAGTCAGGATCTTTCCAATATTCTTTGCTAGTAGGCAAAGTAATTTATACTCGATTGGAGTCAAATGTATTTCTTTTCCGGCGAAGGTAGTCAGTCCGGAATCATAATCAATTTGCAGCTGTCCATTTTGAAAAAGAGACGCTTGTTTAGGTAATTTCGCGGTATCATATCTTACACGCCTCAGACTGACGCGAAGCCTTGCTAATAATTCATCTACACTGAATGGTTTTGTGAGATAATCATCCGCTCCGGCATCTAAAGCCGTTATCTTTTCTTTATCTTCACTGCGAGCACTAACGATAATAATAGGAACATTTGAATGTTCCCGTACTTTCTTAATGACTTCCAATCCGTCCATGTCCGGTAATCCTAAATCAAGAATGATCACATCATGTTTTTGCGAGACTTCGGTCAAAAGAGCTTCTTTTCCAGTCATTGCACTATGACAGTTGTACCCTTGAGTTTCGAGGGTAGTGGTGATCAGCCGTTGAATGTCATAATCATCTTCTACGACAAGGATCAATGGTTTATTCAATGTCAAGCACCTCCCAAGCTAGTAAAGTAAAGCAAAAAATGGAGCCATGCGGCAAATTGTCTTTCACATAGATCAGACCACCGTGAGCATCAATGATCGATCGGCACAAGTATAAACCTAAACCGATCCCGCGAGCATCATCACTATGCTTTTTACCTGAAGTATAAAACATATCAAAAATTTTTTCTTTATTACTGTCTGGGATACCAGGCCCCATATCAGCTATTTCAATA
>JAATEZ010000293.1 GCA_015655485.1 Lactobacillales bacterium
ATACCTAGTAAAGAAGAAATAGGGGCGAATTAAGAAGAATCAAATAGCAATTCATCAATTATTAAGAATGTCTAGTTATCAGATATATAATAGATGGGGGAGGGTTGAATGAATAAATATTTAAAAATTCTGGGTATTTTGTTAGTGCTGATTGGAATAATACAAACATTCTTTGTTTTAGTCAGTACACAAGTAGTAGGGCAATTTTCTTTTCGATTTTTACTTCCGACAAGGTATGCAATAGTGGGCCCTTTTATTGAACAATTTTTGTTTTGGAGTTCTGTATGTTTTCTGTTTTTATTGATTATTGTTTTATTGATCCTCGTTTTTTTCCCAAAAAAAGAAAAAAGATTGGTTCTCAAGAAAAACAAAGGAGAAGTCGAAATTACGGATAATGCTATTAAAAAGATTATCAAAAAAGAAGCAGAAAATAGTCATTTATTTGAACGGACAAAGATAAAAATAAAAATCTCAAATCGAAAAAAAAGGATCAAGTGCCTTATAGTGGGAGATGCAAAACAAATCATTAATTACCCGCAAGAAGGAAATCAACTGCTTTCAGATATAAAACAAATTTTGGAATCGATGCTGGATGTTGAACAGGAAAATATTCAGTTGATAGTTCAATTGAAAGGTTTAGAAAATAAAAGTAAAGCCAGAGTATTATAGTAGATGTAATAAAGGAGTGTGCTGGAATGAAAGAAGATGTCGAAAAACATGGACTGCAGTTATTAGGCATTTCAATTGGTTTTTTAGCTGGATTGTTACTAGTGACTATCGGTTTTTTTAAAACCTTGATTGTTTTATTATTTACTCTGCTAGGCTATGTGATCAGTCAAAGCTGGAATGAAGATGTGTCTATTAGAACAGTTATTTATCGATTAATAAATAAAGGAGAGAATTGATATGACAGACAATACAACGAATGTAAAGAACACAGCTAACACAGCTAACACAACTAACACAACTAACACAACTAACACAACTAACACAACTAACACAACAAATACACTAAAAAAAGAGTTAACTTATGAAGATAAGGTATTACAAAAAATTGTAGGAATTGCTTTAGAAAGTGTTCACGGATTACTAACAGTAGATGGGGGATTTTTTTCAAATTTAACTTCTAAAATCGTAAATACAGATGATGTGACCAAGGGAATTGATGTAGAAGTCGGGAAAAAACAAGTGGCTGTAGATTTAGATGTTGTCGTAGAGTATGGCAAAAATATTCCTGAAGTATTTGATAATATTATCAAAGAGGTTCAGGCAGCTGTTCAAAATATGACCTCATTGCAAGTTGTGGAGGTAAATGTAAATGTTGTAGATGTCAAGACCAAAGCTGAGCAGGAAGAAGATGAAGTCACTCTACAAGACAAAGCCGGAGAAGCGCTAGATTCTGCTGCTGAAAGTATAAAAAAAGGGGCAGATAAAACAGGAAAAACTGTAAAAAAATCGGTAGAATCAAATCGAGTAGAGTAAATTTTAAAAATATAACCTGAATGGGGGAATAAATATGCATTTGATTTGGACTCTGATTATCGGGGGCGTAATAGGAGCGATTGCTGGGGCACTAACAAGTAGAGATTTGCCTGCAGGTTGGATTGGAAACATTGTGGCTGGATTGGTAGGAGCTTGGCTTGGAGAAAAGCTGCTCGGTTCATGGGGACCCAGTATTGCCGACATGGCATTGATTCCCTCCATTCTGGGTGCTGTTATTCTGGTGGTGATCGTATCCATGTTTACAAATTCTATTAAGAAAAAATAGAATAGGAATCTTATAATTAAAGAAAGAGAAACAGGTTATTTTAAAGGAATTTGTTAAATAACTTAGGTATGTAAAAATTGATAAATTAAAAAGAAATAAAATGAACGCTAGGATTTTCCACTAATGGACTCTGATTAAATAGGTACAGGTAAAAAAGTACGTATGGAACAGAGTCAAAAATGGGAAACTTAGCGTTTTTTGATTCATTAATCACGAGGACATATAGGAAGGGTATAAATATATTTGTTTAGAAAATTGTTCATTCGGAGTGTCAAGCAATTTTGAAAATGTCCCAAAATTGGGATGGATTGGTCTTAAAATCCTGCCACATTAATTAAACTTCAAATAATTGCAGTCTTTTTATTACAGGAATATGAGTGACTAAAAAGCACTTCGAGACCGTGTGTTCAGATGATTTCATCAAGTGTTTCAACAGTGATTCTGTCGGCATCAAAATACTCTGACTATAAAAAAATGTAGGAAAAGAACACTGGTGAATGTGTTACCTCTCCTGCTTTTTTTTATTTTTCATTTAATAATTTTCTGCCTAATGATTCAATAATATACATCACAGGAAGTTGGGTCGTGATGTCGATATCATTGATTTTTTGATAAGGGATATAATAGGGGATCACAAAATCGGAGAGTTTTGCCAAGGTTGAATCAGCATAGTTCGTTATACTGATGATCTTGCACTGGCTTTTTCTTAATGATTGAATGATGCGAATGGTGTTGTCGATTTCGCCAGACACTGAAAGTACAACTACAGCAGCTTCATCAAAAAAATCGCCTTGTAAGTGGAAGTAGGGATCATCAATAACTAAGTTCACTTTATTACTGCCCGAAAAAAAATGAGCCGCATAGTTACATAGACCGCTGGAAGAACCGAAGCCCATCCAGATAATACCGGTTGAATCAGCCAGCAATGCGGCCGCTGTGCTTATTTTTTCTTGAAATTCGTCAGTCTCATACTTTTTTAGCGAAGACAGTAAATTATCCGTATTAGTAAGTGGAATAGAATAATCTTTCTTCTCTAAAAAATATTTGTATCGGACCTTAAATTCTGAGTAACCGCTAAAACCCAAAGTACGACAAAAGCGCAGCACCGTTGTTGTAGATACGTGAGTTTTTTCTGCTAATTCTTTGATCGGCATTTTCAGTATTTCTTTTGGATGATCTATCACATAATTATAAATAATGATTTCCAGCTCATTAAGTTTATAAATATTTTCATAATTGAACATAAAATATTGCCTCTCCACAAATTTATTTTTTTTAAAGTAATAAATTACAATAAGCTCTGAAAGGATTTGAATGTAAGTGTATTTATTATAACATATAGGCAGGAAAGGAAGTGCAACAAATGAAAAACAAAATATCCACATTTATGAACGAAAAAGCAGTACCAGTCGCCATGAAATTCATTAATTTGAAAGCGATTGTAGCCCTTAAAGAGGGAATATTATTCACCTTGCCATTATTGATGATCGGTTCTATCTTTTTATTATTGGCCAATTTTCCTTATCAGCCGGTAGTAGATTTCATTGATTCTATGGGATGGACAGAAGCCTTTGGTCAAGTGAATGGAGCCACATTCTCTATCATTTCATTGATTGCTGTTGTCGGAGTGGCTTATTCTTATGCAAAAAATGAAGGTGTCGAACCTTTATCTGCCGGTGTGATCGCTTTTGCCACATTTTTGATCACGATCAAAAGCTACACGAAAAGTAAGAGCGGCGATATGGTAACGGGTATTATTCCCAAGGATTGGACAGCCGGACAAGGAATGATCACAGCAATTATTATCGGACTGGTTGTCGGCGCGGTGTACAGTCTCTTTATAAAGAAAGGCATTACCATTAAAATGCCGGCAGGCGTCCCTTCTGAAGTAGCCAGCTCTTTTGCGGCCTTGATCCCGGGAGCGGTCCTGATAACAGGCGCCACCATTATTTTCCAAGTATTTAAATCGTTTGGAACGACCTTTGTTGAGTTTATTTATGCTATTATTCAAACTCCTTTACAAGGTTTGACTGATTCATTGTGGGGAGTGATTCTTTATTGTACGATCGCGACTGTTTTCTGGTGGTTTGGTGTGCATGGCGGCTCTATTGTGACGGGAATCATGTTACCGATACTGCTTTCTAATATTACTGAAAATCAGGCGATCATTGATAGCGGAAAAGCGCTGACTATAGCGAATGGAGCACATATCGTGACAGACCAATTTACAGCAGTATTTATCAACTTGACTGGAACTGGCGTTACTTTAGGTCTGGTTCTGTATATGACGTTTTTTGCAAAATCTAAACAATTTAAAGATCTGGGCAAACTCGCGATCGTCCCTTCATTTTTTAATATCAATGAACCGGTTATTTTTGGAGCTCCGATCGTAATGAATCCCTTTCTGTTGGTTCCTTTTGTTATAACACCGACGATTGTAGGCGTATTGATGTATTTAGGTATTTATTTTGGCTTGATTCCGCCATTTAGTGGTGTGACGGTTCCGTGGACGACACCGCCAATCATTTCAGGCTTGCTGTTAGGCGGTTGGCGAACAGCCCTGGGGCAAGTGATCATCTTGATGCTTTCTTTTGGGATCTATTTTCCGTTTGCCAGAAAGGTCGACTTGATCAATTTGAAAAATGAGCAGGAGGCGATGTAATGGAATACAGTAGAGAAAAAAAATTCCCTGATGATTTTTTGTGGGGAGCCTCTACCTCAGCCTATCAAGTAGAAGGGGCCGCTGCCGAAGACGGC
>JAATEZ010000208.1 GCA_015655485.1 Lactobacillales bacterium
ATGTTTGAGAGGGGGATTTTATTGATGGAGGCATCCAGCAATGGGATAAAAAAAAGGAAAAAAAATTCTAATTGGACTAAATCAGCCACTCTATTATTACCGAGCGTTATTTTATTGTTAATTTTTTTTATAACGCCAATGCTTTTGACAATTGTTTTTTCATTTACGAATTTATCTTTAACAGGGAGCTCTGCTCAGAGTTTGAAATTTATTGGTTTTCAGAATTTTGTAACCATGTTTAAGGACCCGGAATTAGCAAGTTCAATCTTTAAAACGATTATTTTTGTACTTTTTTCTGCAGTAATCGGACAATGTTTTTTTGGTTTTTTTATTGCTTTTTTGATGCGAGGAAAAAGCAAAATGTTTAGAAGAGTTATTGGCTTAATTATTATAGCTGCATGGGTCACTCCTGAAGTGGTCGCATCTTTTTGTTGGGTTTCCTTTCTCAGTGATGGAGGCACCTTGAATAATATTTTTGGGGCTCTTCTGGGTACTAAACCAATTGCGTGGCTTTATACTTTTCCAATGGTGAGTGTGATCATCGCAAATATTTGGCGAGGAACAGCCTTTTCAATGATGGTTTTTCAAACTGCTTTAGATGATATTCCCGTTGAAGTGGAAGAAGCGGCTATTATGGACGGAGCCGGCAGCTGGAAAGTTATTACTAAAATAACTATTCCAATGGTCAGTGGAACAATAGCCACAAATGTGATGTTGGTGACATTACAGACTCTGGGCGTTTTCACGCTGATCTACAATGACCGGAGGCGGCCCGGGGGATCAGACTTCCACGTTACCAGTTTATATGTATAAGCAAGCTTTTGTGAGCTACCAATTGGGCTATGGAACAGCGATTTCACTAGTGCTGCTGCTAATTGGCGCATTAGCCAGTTTACTATATATTAAAGTGCTAAAAGTGAAAGTGTGAGGTGAAAAATTAATGATTCTAAAACAAAATAAATTAATGACAGCTGTGCAATATATTATTTTAAGTGTCATAGCTCTTCTTTTCTTACTGCCATTATTATGGATGCTTCTGTCGTCGGTAGACTCTAATGCGATTCAGGCGATACAGCTGCCGGAACATCTGACTCTTTCAAATTTTTCATCCGCTCTTTCTGATCCATCCATTCTAAAATCATTTGGTGTCGGGTTAATGATGTCCGTAACACAAGCTGTTATTGTTGTATTCGTTTGTATTTTGGCAGCTTATCCTTTATCGCGTTATAAATTGCCATTTAAAAAACCATTTATGTTAACCATTTTATTTTTAACATCTTTACCGATGACAGCAGTTATAGTTCCAGTTTATCAAATGTTTTTGTATCTTAAGCTGCAAAACTCTTTGATTTCCACTACTCTGTTTTTAATATCAACAAGTTTGCCTTATGGGATTTGGATGATGAAAAATTTTATGGACTCTGTTCCAGTTGAGTTGGAAGAAGCAGCTTGGATCGATGGATCTTCCGTTTGGCAAGGAATCAGGAAAGTAGTTACCCCGCTTATGCTCCCAGGAATCTTTACAGTTGGGATCTTTACATTTACTGGCAGTTGGGGAAACTTCTTTGTTCCTTTTATTTTAATTAGTTCACCTGAAAAATTACCTGCTTCCGTCACTATTTTTCAGTATTTCGGAAATAATGGTTTAGTCAATTATGGAAATTTGGCAGCTTTCTCAATTTTATATACAATCCCTGTCGTAGTGCTTTATGCATTTTCACAAGCCTACATGTCCAAAGGCTTTAGTTTTGGTGGAGCAGTAAAATAAAATTAAAAAAAGGAGAATTTGAGTATGTTCAGCAAAGAAAAAATGGATCAGCAAATTTCTTACTTCACTGCTTATCGTTACTCACAGTTGAAATCAGTAGAATCATTACAAATGTGGTATGATACCCGAGCAGATCAAAAAAATATTCCAAAGGAAGTTCAATGGGAAGATACCGAAACAGGGGCTTGTTGGGGTGGGCGAGATGAGTATTTTTGGCTTAAGTTTGATATTCAATTTCCAACGATCGATCCTGATCAGCAGTATTTGCTTTTTTTCGATATTGGCAGAACAGGAATTGGAAATAATTCCGGTTTTGAAGCCCAGCTGTATATCGATGAATTTCCATACCAAGCAGTAGATTCCAACCATCAAGAAGTTTTTTTCAATGACGACTTTTCAAATCGGCTAAAGACAGTTTTTATTAAATTATGGACAGGTTTGGAAGGAGGGGGTCCTCCTGTTGCTCAACATTATACACTGAATATGATTGAACAGGGCTTTTTAAACCAAGAAGTAGATGATTTGATTTTTTATTTGATTAATATTGAAGGAACTATTCTTGAATTAAGTGATGATGATCCTCTCAAATATGAGTATATTGAGCTTATCGAAAATAATTTAAAAAATTTTTACTGGGCGGATATCACAGAAGACACAATGATAGAGCAATCAAAAAATTTTTTAAATGCAATTCATCAGTTTACAAAGAGGCATGCAAATCAAAAAAAAGGGTATAATATTGCGGCTGTGGGCCACACACATATTGATGTCGCCTGGTTGTGGAGGTTAAAGCACACTCGTGAGAAAATCAGTCGTTCATTTTCTACCGTATTAAGGTTGATGGAGCAGCATCCAGAATATCTTTTCTTTCAGAGTACACCACAGGATTATGAGTTTTTGTCTGAAGATTATCCCCAACTTTTCAAACAGATTCAACAAAAGGTAATTGAGAAACGCTGGGAGCCGGACGGTGGTATGTGGGTTGAGCCGGATACCAATATTCCTTCCGGAGAGTCGCTGACTCGACAGTTTTTATACGGCAATGAATATTTTGAAAAGCATTTCGATGAGAAACAGTCAGTCCTCTGGTTGCCGGATGTATTTGGCTATTCATGGGCATTACCGCAGATTTTAGCTGGCTTTAATATCCATAACTTCATGACAACTAAAATCAGCTGGAACGATACTAACCGGATGCCTCATGATACCTTTGTATGGAAAGGCATGGATGGAACGAAAGTGTTAACTCATTTTATAACGACGATCGATGCCCAAAGCGATTACTACGATTCAAAAAATTGGATGTACACTTATAATGGTGAAATAACGCCTCATACTGTTTTAGGCACCTATCATGTATATGCTGATAAACAATTGAATAACGATCTCTTACTAGCCTATGGATACGGAGACGGCGGCGGAGGCCCTACGCGGACGATGTTGAAAAACATTGAAATAATTAACGAGCTGCCCGGATTGCCTACTATCAAAAATACACGGGTGGATGATTATTTTGAAAAACTGAATCAGAGATTAATCAATAATCGGCTCAAGCCTTCTGAATGGGATGGAGAGTTATACCTGGAGTTTCACCGCGGAACGTATACTTCACAAGCTCGTGTGAAAAAAGAAAATCGTCAACTGGAATTTTTGATGAGAGAATTGGAAATGAATTATGTATCTGGTATGATTTATGAGAATATTTCCTATCCAGACGCTGAGATTAAGGGAATTTGGAAAAATATTTTACGAAATCAGTTCCATGATATCATTCCAGGGTCATCTATCCATGAAGTATATGAAGATAATAAAAAAGAATATCAAAGAGCCTTTCAACAAATTCAAAAATTGTCGGACGATTTGCGTCATAAAACTTTTAAAAAAGCTGATGGCGGATACACCATTGTCAATTCATTGGCATGGAATCGCTCAGAGCTTGTTCACATTAAACGACCTGAAGAGGAAGGATATTTTGTAGATGAAGCCGGCAATATTTTGAGATCTGTCAAAGAAGATTCTGAATACGTTGTAGTTGTTCCAGATATTCCGGCATTAGGATCGAAGCGATTGGAATTTCGAACAGGTAAAAGCTTAAAAGTTTACTCAGTTCTCAGTCAACTCAACTCTCAGAAAATCGAGTCAAACTATTATTTGCTTGAATGGAATGAAGCCGGTCAGCTCACTCGGCTGTATGATAAAACATTAAGAAAAGAACTGCTTACGATCAATGGAAAAGGAAACTATTTCGAAATATATGAAGATCGTCCTTTAGAGTATGATAACTGGAACATTGATGGAGATTACCCGAATAAAAAAAGAACGCTTAAAGCGGAACAAATAATAATCAAGAAGAATAATGACCTATTTACTTCTGTTGAAATGCACTATCGTTTCGGAAAATCAGCGATCACTCAGCTGATTACCTTATATCGTGACAAAAGGAGAATTGATTTTAAAACACACATTGACTGGCATGAACATCAAGAACTGCTTCGTGTCTACTTTGATACTTCTGTCCATTCTGAAGAAGCTACTTACGATATTCAGTATGGAAACGTCAAACGTCAAACCAATAATAATACTTCCTGGGAAATGGCAAAGTTTGAAACAGTTGCTCATAAGTGGGCGGACCTATCGGAACGTTCCTATGGAATTGCACTTCTGAATGATTCTAAATATGGCTATAGCATCAAAAATAATCTACTTTCACTTACTTTACTAAAAAGCGGAATTTTTCCGGATACATCTGCAGATGAAGGTGAACATGATTTTGTTTATAGCCTGCTTTCCCATAAAGGAGATTTTATAGAGGGGATGGTGGAAGCAAAAGCTTGGGAAATAAATAATCCTGTTAAAACTGTTGAAGGGTTGAAGAATGAACAAGAGAAATGTTTATTTACTTTCGCTTCCGAAATACCAGTAGTAGTGGACGCGATCAAGAAAAGCGAGAACGGATCAGGAGTTATCCTTAGATTTCATGATTATTCTGGCGGAAGTTTAAACGTTAGAGTCAAAGCACAATTTGATTACCAATATTCTGAATGGGTAAACTTGAATGAAGAGCCCTTGAATAAATTAGCAGAAAATGAAACTGGTGAAATTTCACTTGATTTAAAACCGTATCAGATCATAACACTTCATTTTCATCAATAAGATCAATTTTCAACTCGATTTTTACATTTGTATAATTTTCTTGCGAAAGTAAGACAGCATTTTTTTAGGAAACAAATCAGCTCAGTTGTCAAAAAAACTAGACAGGAGTTTAGAAAAGGATATTCTTGTTTTGTCATTGCGACTAACTCAAAAGTTTTCTTTTTAGCCAAAATCATATAAGTATCAATTTTAAAATCCTGTGAAATAACTATCGGCCTTTGCCAGATAGGAATAATAGAATTTTATAAGAACAAGGTTGGTTCAAAATTGTTCAGCTTCAAGAAAAAGATAAAACTATTCCCAAAAAAGGAGAAGCTTTTTTCTGGGTAGTTTTATCTTTTTTCTAGGAAGTTGCTTTTGACCCGCCGTTTATTCGTGTTTAAGGCTGTCTGCAAATTTACGTTGATAAATGGGCGGTCAGCCTCTATTTTTATAGGAACTTCTTAAACTTTTTTAAAGCTCTCTGATGCTTTTTTCCTCTTTAATGATCTGGATTGAAGGGAATTCCGGATGAAAAAGCGTTTTGTCTGTGAAATGAATGGAGTCTGAAAATTTTTGTATTGACCTAAAGTTTGTCCCAAAAATTTTTTTGGTAATGGTGTCTCATTATGAAAAAAATAAAAATTAAAAGAAACAAAATGAGAATACTGATCATCAAACTAATGAAAGCCGAAACAAAAGAAATAATCAGAGAAAGCAGCCCAATCGCGATTCCGCCAATGAAGAGAGTTGCGAAAAGAGAGAGAAATATCATGAAATTTCCGTTTCCGCGACTAAAAAGTTGAGTAACGTTCGTCCAGTTTAAGTTAAGCAGCCGATAATCCCGATAAAAATAATACATACTGGTCACGATGCTGCCGCCAATGTGGCCAATCATCAGAAAAGGCCAAAGAGCAAGCGGCAGATGCGAGAAGAATGAAAGAGCCAGAAGAAGGAGACTGCTCAAGGTGATTTGTATAAAAATTGAAAATTGGAATTTTTTCGTTAAATAATATTTCATACTAAGCGGCAGGGATCTAAAGAATAGAAAATTTGCGCGATCTAAAGAAATTATCGAACTGACTAAAGAATTTGGATTTATTGTCATGTTGGCTAGGACGATTCCAACTAAAAATAAAACCATCCAAAATTTTAAGGGAACAAAACTTAGTGAAAAAGAACGGTTAAAAATCATAGGGAAAAGCATGAGTATTGGCATTAAAACAGTGGATGAAATAAATTGTGTCAGTAAGGTCGGATTTTTGATAAGTTTTAAATGATAGCGGAAAAGTTGTCGATCCAAGCCTTCATCTGGAATTTCAGTGCGCCTCTTTTGAGAGACTGTGTGCAGTGATTGACTGCCGGAGCCGACAGATGCATTGTACAGATTTGGGATGACCCAGTATCTGATCAAAGAAAAAAGCACAAATAATAAAATCAATAGAGCAAGGATCGTCATCAAACTCGATAGGGTCAAGGGGGAATGTAAAACATGAAAAAAAGGCAACAAGGGAAGAAACACTGCCTGATCGGCTAGTTTTTGGCCAGTGTCATAGACACTTTCTTGTTTTGTATTTAAATAGAAAATTCCCAGTACCATTCCCACAGTCGGGATCAAAAGCAGTAAAGTCGTAATGATACTTTTATGACGAGAAAATAGTTTAGTTTTAGTCAGACCGGCAACAATTAAAGTGGTTACTTCAAGAATCAAAAGAAAAATACAGAAAAATAGTAAAAGACTAAGCAAAATTTCTGCTAGGAGGTTGTTATCACTCTTGATCCCCATCAAAAGAAACAGGACGAGTATGGGTAAAAGGTAAGGCAAGGTCGTTAAACTGATAGACAAAAATTTGGAGAAAAAAACATCGTTCTGATGAAAGGGCAAGGGTAAATAATTATCGAGATCATTACTATCATAAAAAACATTATATAAACTGGATATGCTCTGTGAAAAAGAAAGGATAGTAAAAATTCCAATATAAAAAGTAAAGTAGCCAGGATAATTAGGAAAATCGATTGAGACCATCATCAGGCCATAGAGCAGCATAAAAATGATTCCAAGGAATAGATACTCAAACAGGATTTTAGAAACGATCCTGCCGCCCTTTTTTCTCAATTTTTTAGTCAAGGAAGGATTTGTATACAATAAATTGACTTTAAAAAGTTCACGGATATGCGATTTATTCATGGGCGTTTCTCCGAAAGAATTGTGCCGAAGTTTTCTGAATTTCTGCCAGCCATGCTCAAGTATATCTCTTCTAATGATTCATTTGGATGTTTTTCTAAAAGTTGAGTCACTGAACCGTTATAGATCAATTCTCCTTTTTTCAGAATAGCAAGATCATCACAAAGCTGCTGAGCCGTATCCAGAACATGTGTAGAAAAAATCACTGTCTTTCCCTTAACCACATGAGCTTTCATCAGTTCTTTTAAATCATAAGCCGCCTGAGGATCCAATCCTTGCAAAGGTTCATCCAGTACCCAGATGTCCGGATCAGACAAAAGAGCGCCAATAAGAATTGCTTTTTGGCGCATTCCGTGGGAGAAACCATCTAACTCATTATCCCTCTGATCTTGCATATCAAATAAGTCAGTCAGTTGATTCAGTTGTTTTCTTTTTTGCTCTTCGGATAAGTCAAAGGCGGCCGCGATCAGAGCCCAGTATTCATTTGCGGTCAATTGCAGGAACATATCTGGAGTATCAGGAACATATCCGATGCGTCTCTTGATTTCTACGCGATGAGTCTTAAGTGATTGACCATCAATAATGATCTCGCCATCTGTGGGTTGAACAATACTTACTAAACTTTTTATGGCGGTGGATTTTCCTGCGCCGTTATGGCCCAAAAAGCCGAAAATGGAGCCAGATTTTATGGTCAAAGATAAATCTTTTAAAGCGGCAGTTTCCCCATATATTTTCTTTACGTGTTGAAATTCGATCATGGATATCCCTCCTTGAGTCAGTTCATCTGTTTTTTGTTTTTGAGAAAAATTAAATTGATTTATACGATCACTATCAAGAGTATAGCACAAAGTAATAAAGAACAAATCAGGATAGAAGAGGTATTTTGAATCAGCTCACAAAAAAATTGGATCAGCCAATATTGGCAGCTGTTTCCATCTTTTTTCTATGAATCACAAACAAAGACTGAGTTTGTTTCATCTATTTCTAACAAATATTGTCAGGACAAGAATTATGTTTAGGGAGTGGGCAGAAAAAAGGTCTCTTTGTCCAATCAGTATCGATACTGATTGGACAGAGAGGCTTTAGTTTTGTCATGATTGGCCGATGTCTTTGATCATAAGTAAGCATGGAGAATCTTTCGACCAGAGTGCTGGAAATTCTTCTAAAGGAAGAAAGCCTGATTTTTCATAAAATAAACGTGTTTTTTTGTAGTAAGGATCTGGGTGGCCGGCCGCTAAAGTTTTTACTTGTAAAAACTTGATAGCACGGATTTTTCCCCAGCGCTCTGTTCAAAATGTTGCTTTAAAGAAACAAAACCGATGCTCTCTTTTTTTGCGGATCACAATAATCGGCAGCTGCGCCGCATCTTTGATATACGCTTCTAAAGATTCGGGGATACCGAACCATTCGGGCAAGTCTTCAAGGATGCGGCGGATCATTTTTTCTTTTTCAAAAGAAGTAAACGAATCTTCTTGCGGATAGCCCATTAATATTCTCCTTAAAAATCCAGTTCCGGCTTTGTGAATGAATCGGCCTCTTATTACAGGCGATAGATATCTAAAACAGTTCCTGTATAAGCATCAGCAATGAATTCATATTGAACCAATTCTTCATCCTCTTTGCGTGTGATCCCGCCAGTATAGGTTTTTGATTTGATCGCAAATTTTTGCAAAGGTTTTTTTTCGAACTGGATCCAAGAGCCTTCGATGGGACCTTCTTTTAAGAAAGCTTCCTTTATTTTACTTAAAACTTCATCAGCATTCATGGCTTTTTGGTTCAGGTACCAAAAAGCAGAAGCAAGCCCTCCTAATACGCCGACACCAAGACCTAAAGCCAGACCATTTTTAAAATACATTACTTGATCGTCCTGCATGCTATTTATTCTCCTTTCGACTTCTCAAATAGAATTTTTTCCACTATTATTTAAAAGTTTTCGTTGATTTTCCGTTTGCATACCTATTGTAGCATAAAACAAGCGAAATCTGGAATGACAAAGTTGTGAAAAATAAAGAATATTACGTTATAATAGAGAAAAGATGAGAAAGGAGTTATCTGTTGGTTAGATAAAAGTGAAGATATGGAAGAAAAAACTTATCAGCGAATTAAAGAATTAACTCAATTGCAGGGAACCAGCGGTTTTGAAGAAGATATTCGCGAATACTTGGCTCAGCAAATGATTTCTTTGGTCGATGAGATCGATTACGATGGCTTGGGAGGAATTTTCGGCATCAGGCATCATAAAGATTCAGAGGCTCCTAGGATCATGGTAGCGTCCCATATGGATGAGGTGGGATTTTTGATCACAAGAATCAAAGAAAACGGCTTA
>JAATEZ010000182.1 GCA_015655485.1 Lactobacillales bacterium
CAAAACCGATCACTCTTTTGATCAAAACGAGCAATGCCGAAATCAATCAGTTTCTATTAGAGAATACCCGCTATCTGGAACGTTTTTGTAATCCGGAAGAATGGGTGATTTCTGCAGAATTGCAAGCTCCGGAAATGGCGATGAGTGCAGTGATTACTGGCGGAGAAATTTATCTGCCGCTAGCAGATCTGATCAATATTGATGAGGAAATCGTTCGTTTGCAAAAAGAGTTGGCTAAATGGATCGATGAGGTCAAGAGAGTACAAGGGAAGTTGGCCAATGAACGTTTTGTCAAAAATGCGCCCGAGACAGTCGTGACAGAAGAACGGCAAAAGGAGAAAGATTACTTAGAAAAACAGACGGCAGTTGAAGACCGGATCGCCACTCTAAAAAAAGTTCAAAATTGATAATGAGATCAATCCGCAACCTGATAAAAAACATAATTTTTTCTTATCACTATAACTCCAAGCCTAAGATACCTCATTCAGCTTTTCAATGTCCAGCCTCATGAGACCAGCACCATCGGCAAAAAGAAAAACGAACAAAAATGGCTGTTTCATTTTTGTTCGTTTTTCTAATTTGTTCAGGAGCCAACTTGTCTCATGAGGCTTTTTGTGTTTAGTCGAGTCCTAAAATGTTGATTACGGTTGGTTTCATTTGGCTGGTTTTGATCACTCGATCATGACGAATCGGTGCCGTTTTTAATTCAGTAACCGCACTAGGGATCGCCACTTTAGAAAGTTCATGCAATTTTTCTACTAGAGAAAAGTCGTCTTCTGATTCTAAAGGCAGGGCATCTTGAAGTGCTGCGACTACTACATTAGGAAATTTATAAGGACTGGCAGTGGCGACAATGACGGTCGGTAAATGATCCTGATTTTTTGCTGAATATTTACGGTAGACAGCCGCCGCAACTGCAGTGTGCGGATCTTCCACGTAATTCTGTGCGGTAAAAGTATTTTTGATCTCTGCTTTGGTCTCTTCTTCGGAAGCAAAATTTCCATAGAAATCTGCTGCTTTTGTTCGCATCGAAGGTGTGATTTGATAACTCCCGTTCTTAATCAGCTGCCGCATAAATTCTTTTGTTTTTTGACTATTATCATTGGTCAAATGATAAATCAGCCGTTCTAAGTTACTTGAAATCAAGATGTCCATCGAAGGAGAAGAAGTCACAAAAAATGGCCGATTGCGATCATAAGTTCCAGTTTGAAAAAAATCAGACAAGACTTTATTTGGATTGGACGCACAAATCAATCGATTGATGGGGACACCAATTTGTTTAGCATAATAACCGGCAAGAATATTGCCGAAGTTTCCTGTTGGAACGCTGATGTTGATTTGATCTCCAGATTTGATTGCTTTATCTTTGACTAATTGAGCATAGGCATAGACATAATAAACGATTTGAGGGACCAACCGGCCAATGTTGATGGAATTAGCGGAAGAAAATTGGTAACCATGGTTTGCCAGTTCTTCTTTTAAGCTGACGTCATTGAAAAGCTCTTTGACCTTTGACTGTGCATCATCAAAATTACCGTCCAGAGCAACAACAAAAGTATTTTCACCTTTTTGAGTGACCATCTGCCGCTCTTGGATAGCACTCACACCATCTTTGGGATAAAATACAATGATTTTTGTCTTTGGAACATCGGCAAAACCTGCCATAGCTGCTTTACCGGTATCTCCAGAAGTAGCCGTTAAAATCACGATTTCTTTATCTACTTTGTTTTTTTCCGCTGCAGTGGTCATCAAATGCGGGAGAATGGATAGTGCCATATCTTTAAAGGCGATCGTAGCTCCATGAAACAGTTCTAAATAATACTGCTCTCCAACTTCTTTGAGCGGAGCGACTTTTTCGTCTGAAAATTTTTGGTCATAGGCTTTGTTGATACAGGCCACTAATTCTTCTTTAGTAAAATCAGGTAAAAAAGCTTGCATGATCAGGTAAGCAACTTCTTGATAACTCATTTTTGCTAATTGGTCGAAATCCAGAGTGATTTTCGGCATTCCTGTCGGGACATAAAGCCCGCCATCTGTGGCAAGACCTTGTAAAATGGCTTGAGAAGCCGTTACAATATTTTGGTCATCACGAGTACTATGATACATTAAATTCATTTGTTTGATCCTTTCTTAATGTGTAAGTCAATGATTCGATTTAATTTTCTATAGTATATCATTTTTTTAGCAAATTTTAACGAAATTTTCACACAAAGTCGATTTTTTTAAAACTATCCAGTGCAAATTCTGAACTTCTTCCGTATAATAGATTGGAGTAACTACCCGATTTCATGAACCATCTCACTGCGGCAAAGGAATAAATTTTGTATGAATCCAAAAGCGTTTCGCAATCAATTTTCTACTACGAGCTTCACACGTTCCATTGAAGCTCTCTGATGCCCATATCGTCTTTTATTTCTTTTATTCATGGTGTCAAAGTATACTTTGGGACGAAAAGGCATTTTGCTTGAGAGTTAAACGGTTCGTTCAGCTTTTATAAATATCCGGCTTCACGAACCAGACTTATCAGCAAATAGTTCAGAGGAATTTCGCGACAAAGAGCATCGCTGTAATTTATCTGTCGCTATTGTTCAAAGTCTGATACGGTTCGTTCAGCTTTTAAAATGAAAGGAAGGCTAATAAAGTGACATATGAAGAAGCGATAGAATGGATCCACAGCCGGTTGCCATTTGGGTCCAGACCGGGATTAGAAAGAATCCTAGCGTTGTTAGAGAATCTGAAGAATCCGCAAAATAAGATCAAAACAATTCATATTGGCGGAACGAATGGAAAAGGATCCACAGTGACTTATCTTCGCGGAATGCTGGAAGGTTGCGGCTTAAAAGTAGGAACGTTTACTTCTCCTTATATAGAAAGTTTCAATGAGCGCATCAGTATCAATGGTCAACCGATTTCAAATGAAGATCTGATCGCTAGTGTGGCAAAAATCCAGCCAATCGTTGCTAGGCTGGACGAGACGGAGGCTTTGAATGGATCGACTGAGTTTGAAATCATCACAGCTATGATGTTTGAATTTTTTTATGAGCAAGAAGTAGATATCGCCATCATCGAGGTCGGTCTTGGGGGAACTTTGGACTGTACGAATGTGATCACACCGCTTGTGGTTGGGATCGTAACGGTTGGTTATGACCACATGGATATTCTAGGCAATTCTCTAAAAGAGATCGCCCAGCAAAAAGCAGGAATCATTAAGCAGGATCAACCAGTTGTAGTCGGTTATCTGCCCCCCGAAGCGCAGGAAGTCATTCAGGCAAAGGCTATAGAAGAAAATAGTCGTTTATATCGCTTGGGAGAGGAATTTAAAATAAATTATCATCATCCATTGGAATCATGGGGCGAGTCGTTTGGTTTTGAAAATGATCAGCTCCGCCTTAAAAATTTGGAGATCCCATTACTTGGAGTTCATCAAACTGAAAATGCCGGAGTAGCAATTGAGATTTTTCATATTTTTACCCAAATCGCGGGCCTTCCTTATGCTGAGCGAGTGATCCAAAAAGGCTTGCAGCAGGCCAGATGGCCGGGACGAATGGAGAAAATAATGGACGAGCCGCTGGTCATCTTGGACGGCGCACACAACGAAGCTGCAGCAGAGCGTTTAGTAGATAATTTAAAACGCGAGTTTCGAGGACGAGAAGTTTATTTGCTGTTTGCAGCGATCACCACAAAAGATGTAGAAAAAATGTTCAGTATTTTCAAGCGGTTACCGCATCATCAACTGATTTTGACTTCTTTTGATTCTCCTAAAGCTTTTTCTGCGGAAAAATTACGTTCCTTTACGAGTGAACCAGTAAAAGTTTCAGAAAATTGGCAAGAAGCCTTGGTTCAATTGCTTCCTGAATTATCTCAAGAGGATATGCTGGTTATCACAGGGTCGCTTTATTTTATATCACAAGTCCGTCAAGTATTATTGAAAGGGGAAATCGATGAGTAAATTAAAAGTAGAAGGTGTTATTTTTGATATGGATGGATTATTATTTGACACAGAAAAAATTTACTATAAAGCAAGTCAAAAAACCGCAGATAAGTATGGTTTGCCTTTTGATGAAACTTATTATTTGAGTTATCTGGGCGTGTCAGATGAAGAATTGCATGAAAGTTATTATCGCGACTATAAGCGTTTTGGCCGCCGGACTGTCGCTAAATTTATTGAGGAGTCGTACGGTGAAATGGAACGGATCTTTCAGGAAGAGGGAGCAGCAGTCAAGCCGGGGGCACTGGAATTGTTGGATTTTTTAGAAGAGCAAGGGATTCCTAAAATCATTGCTTCCAGTAATTTGCGCCGCTTTATTGAATTACTATTGGATAAGGCAAAGCTTAAACATCGGTTTATTGATTATGTATCTGCTGAAGATGTCACATTCTCTAAGCCGCATCCTGAAATCGTGCAAAAGGCGGTGCAAAAATTGAATACAACGGCGGCTGCTGCTTTGATGTTAGAAGATTCTCTGAATGGGGTCCGGGCCAGCTTTGCTGCGGACGTTCCGGTGATCATGATCCCTGATCTTTTGCCAGCATCGATTGAAGCGAAGGAAAAATCTCTGGCGGTTCTGGGCTCTTTAAAAGAAGTACCTGAATTTTTGTCATAAAATAAATTTTTTTCAACTGATCGACGTATATATATATATTGAATAGGGAGGTCAGAGCATTGAAAGAAATCCAAGAAATGAATTTAATTACGGAGGTTCCAGAGTCCAGCAGGCCTAGAGAGAGGATGGAAGAATTTGGAGAAAAAGCTTTATCAGATCAGGAATTGCTGGCGATTCTGTTAAGAACAGGCTCAAAAAATAAAAATGTGATGCATTTGGCGATGCAGCTTCTTGATCATTTTGAAAATTTATATGATTTGAAAATGGCCACTTTGGAGGAAATCAAAGAAATCAAAGGGATCGGCAGAGTTAAGGCGCTTGAACTAAAAGCTGCCATGGAGCTGGGGAGTCGTTTGAATCATGCTGGTCAAGTAAAACTGGGAACAATCAGTTCAAGTTCTGATTTTGGGCATATGATGATCATGGAGTTGCAGGATCTGCAGCAAGAACATCTGGTCGTCATTTTTCTTAATACGAAAAATGAAATCATCAAAAAAGAAACGATTTTTGTAGGTTCTTTAAATCAGTCTATCGCACATCCTCGCGAGATTTTTCGCGGAGCGGTCCGCTACTCAGCGGCTCGGATCATATTAGCACACAATCATCCATCCGGGAATCCTGATCCTTCAAAAAAAGATATCCAATTTACGGAAAGAATGGTGGCTTGCGGAGAAATGATGGGAATCGAATTACTAGATCATTTGATCATTGGCAGGAATGAGTATATAAGTCTGAAAGAAATTGGAAAAATCTAGTCTTTTATGATCTTTGATTTTTAAAAAAGAAAAAACCATTAAATTTGAAAGCAGGACTCTTGATTTTTTTAAACATGTGAGTTAGAATAATCATGTAATTTTGTTTGGTAAAGCTTAGAAGTTGTTTCTGCAATTTTGTTTCAGATTTGTTTCAGACACCTCTATCGTACCATCAGCAAGTATTACAATAATCATGTGCATGAGCACGAGGAGGAGAACCAACATGGAACAAGGAACAGTAAAATGGTTTAACGCAGAAAAAGGTTTTGGATTTATCCAACGTGAAGATGGTGGAGATGTTTTCGTACATTTTTCAGCTATCCAAGGGGAAGGTTTCAAATCTTTAGAAGAAGGTCAGTCTGTATCATTTGATATTGAAGAAACAGATCGTGGACCTCAAGCAGCAAATGTCGTTAAGAACTAATCCATAAAAACCTTTATGTCTGACTGATATCAGTCAGATTTTTTTTTGCAAAAAAAGAGGCTGGCCCATTAATCAATTTGAATGGTTTATTAATGGGCCAGCCTTAACTACGAATAAACAGTGGGTCAAAAGCAATTTTTCTTGAAGCTGAACACTTTCGATCCACTGTCTTTTTTTAAACTGAAATTTTAGCGAGACAGCTAATACGCAATTTTAAAGCCTGTTCCTTGAAGTCCGTTACTGTTAAGCTTCAAGAATCATAGGCAAGACCATTGGATGACGTTCTGTTTTTTCTATAAGAAATGGCTGCAGTGTATCAATAATGGTATCTCTGACCAGGCTTTCGTTACATTTAGGATCCTGCAAAGCCTCACGGATAGCATGAAATAAAAGTTTCTGGCCTTCATTGATCAATTCTCCGGATTCACGCATATAGATGAATCCGCGTGACAAAATATCTGGTCCGGCGAGTATTTCTTTTCTTTTATAATTTACAGTGGTTACCGCGAGAACCAGACCTTCTTCGGAAAGGATCCGCCGATCACGCAAAACGATATTTCCGATATCGCCTACGCCATTTCCATCCACATAGACGTCTCCAGCATTAAAATGCCCAGCCTCACGAGCGGTTTCACTGGTTAAAGACAATACATCGCCGTTTTCGAGAATAAAACAGTTCTCTTTAGGGATCCCTACGGCTTGGGCAAGCTGTGTATGGATCTTTTGCATTCTGAATTCCCCATGGACAGGCATAAAGAATTTCGGCTTCATCAGACGGAGCATCAATTTCTGTTCTTCTTGGCCTCCGTGACCGGAAGTATGGACATTGTTTATTTTCCCATGGATCACTTCAGCTCCGGCTTCGGAAAGTAAATTGATCACATTGTTTACACTAGTTGTATTTCCGGGAATCGGAGAACTAGAAAAAATCACTGTGTCGCCAGGTTGAATTGAAATTTGTCTATGAGTTCCATTGGCGATACGGCTGAGTGCTGCCATAGGTTCACCTTGAGAACCAGTACATAGTATCAAAATTTTTTCTGCAGGCAGAGATTTCAATTCATGAGCATCCACAAAAGCATCATCAGGCACAGTGATATAACCCAGACGGCGGCCATTGACAATAGAGTTCTCCATACTGCGCCCGAAAACAGCGATTTTCCGGCCGGTTTTCAGCGCAGCTTCCGTCGTTTGCTGCAGCCGAGAAATGTTTGAAGCGAAAGTGGCGAAGATGATCCGGCCTTCGACTTTCTCAAAAATTCGACGGATCGAATCCCCGATAAGCATTTCTGATTTAGTGAATTCAGGAATCTCCGCATTCGTACTGTCAGAAAGCAGACAAAGAACGCCGCTTTCGCCGATACGCGCCATCCGATGCAGATTGGCAGGTTCGCCTACAGGAGTAAAATCAAATTTAAAATCTCCAGTACAGACGATATTGCCGGGCGGCGTTTTGATCACGATTCCAAGAGCATCTGGAATACTGTGAGTCGTTCTGAAAAAACTAACCGAAGTTTTTCGGAATTTTAAAACAGTATCTTCATTGATTTCATGGAGTTCCGCATCACGCAGCAGACCATGCTCATCTAATTTGTTTGTAATCAGGGCTAAAGCTAAAGGTCCGGCATAAATTGGTATGTTGGCCTGTTTTAAAAGATAAGGAACTCCGCCAATGTGGTCCTCGTGACCGTGTGTGATCACCAAAGCTTTCACTTTATTAAGATTTTGCAAGATGTAACTGTAGTCTGGAATCACATAATCGATCCCTAGAAGATCGTCTTCAGGGAATTTGATACCGGCATCAACGATAATGATCTCATCTTGAAATTGGACCCCATAAGTATTTTTTCCAATTTCACCGAGACCGCCTAATGCAAAAACACCTACTTCATTGTTTTTTATCGATGGTTTCATATCATTTAAACTCCGTTAAGCTAAAATCGGCATTTTCTTTTTCATATTGAAGATGATTTCCGTCTAACAATTGAAAATATTCAATATTGTAGGCAGTATTTTCTTCCACTAGCTGACGAGCTGCTACTTCGTTTTCTGCTTCAATATAGAGCGATTTTGTTTCTTCGCGCTTGGGGTTGCGGATCTTTGTTTCTTGATAGTACACTTTAAATAACATATAATGATCTCCTTGTTAAATATTTTATTTTTTTCAAAAAATTGATTTGATTTTTGCTATTGATTTTTTTAAAGAGAACAAGAAAATAACATCATAAAATAGACAGCTGAGTTTAAAAATATGAAAAAACGTTAAGCATGAAGAAGCGATCAAACAAAAAAGAAAATACTTTCAAATTTTATTTATTCCAACAAAAAATAAAGGTCTGACTTGAAATATAGATCCAGATAAAATTATCTTCACGTTTCCCCATAAAAATAGACATCTCTATATCACAAATAGTCTTTTTTATAAACTTAATTTAAAATAATTATTTTAAATCAATATGAAACCTCGTCTTTGTTTCAAAAAATAAAAAAGAATTGTGAAGGAAATCTTGTTTAAATGGATCAATAGTGAGCCTATATAAAACTTATCTATTCATTTGAGCTCAATTGTACTGCAAACTTTTTCCGTTCTTCTCAATAGTTAAAAACAGTTTAACATAAAATAAGAAAGAAGTATAGAATTCTGTGCGATCTTAAAAAATTTGATTGTCTTCAAAAGGGATACATAATTGAATGAAAATAAAGTTTTTTGATTTATTTACTCCTTTTTTTTTCTGTGATATATTAAATTGGTTAGATCGTTTTTTTAAAAGGAGATGAAAAAATGAAATTGATTATTCATTATTTGGGGCGGCATAAGCGTTGGTTGTTATTTAATTTTGTTTGCGTATTTGGCTTTATTATTATTGAATTGGGTTTGCCGACCTTGCTGGCAAATATGATCGATAAGGGATTGCCGACAAAAGACATGGGTTATATCAAGACTCAGGCCATTTGGATGATCGTTATCGTAATCATCGGAGTCCTCTTAAATATCCTTTTAGCCTTATGCGGTGCAAAAATAACTACGTCAATTGTTCAAGAAATTCGTAATGATATGTTTGCCAATGTTCAAAATTATTCACATCGTGAGTATGAAGAAATCGGTGTTTCTTCCCTGATCACCAGAACGACAAACGATGCCTATCAAGTGATGCTGTTCCTGAATTTGATTTTGCGGACTGGTTTTATGACGCCCATCATGTTTATTTCGAGTCTTGTTTTGATTATTCGCACAAGTCCCTCTTTATCTGTTTTTGTGGCTGTCACTATTCCATTTTTACTTATCGGAGTATTTTTAATTGCCAAAATTTCTGAACCTTTGTCAAAAAAACAACAGAAAAATTTGGATGGAATCAACAGGATTTTACGCGAAAATCTATCTGGTTTGCGTGTGGTTCGCGCTTTTGTCAATGAAAAATTTGAAGAAAAAAGATTTGAAAAAGTGAATACAGATTATTCTGAAAGCTCTAAAAAATTATTCAAATTAATGGCAGCTGCTCAACCGGCCTTTTTCTTTTTATTTAATATCGTTATGGCCTTGATCATTTGGTTTGGAGCGTTACAAATCGATGCAGGCGGTTTACAAGTAGGAAATCTGATTGCTTTTATTGAATATATATTTCATGCGCTGTTTTCATTTATGTTGTTTGCGACCGTCTTTATGAGTTATCCCAGAGCGGCAGTATCAGCCAAACGTATCCAAGAAGTTTTGGATATAAAATCATCTATTTCATTGAATGAAGAAGGAGTCAAAAAAACTGAAACTAATGGCTTTTTAAGATTTGAAAATGTCACTTTTGCTTATCCCGGTCATTCAGAAAGCCCGGTCATTCGTGATGTGAGTTTTACGGCCAGTCCTGGTGAAACGGTGGCTTTCATAGGAAGCACCGGCAGCGGCAAGTCGACCTTGATCCAATTGATCCCGCGTTTTTATGATGTGACACGTGGGCATATTTATCTCGATGATGTGGAACTTAGAGATTATAATTTAGCTGCATTACGTCAGAAAATCGGCTATATTCCCCAGAAGGCGTTGCTTTTTTCTGGAACTATTGCTGAAAATATGAAGTATGGCAAACCTGATGCTACGGCTCAAGAAATTGAAACTGCCAGTGAAATAGCGCAGGCAACTGAATTTATTCAACAGAAACCGGATCGCTATGAAGAACGATTGGCTGAAGGAGGTTCGAATTTTTCAGGAGGACAAAAGCAGCGGCTGGCGATTGCCAGAGCAATTTTAAGAAGACCAGCTGTGTATGTTTTTGATGATAGCTTTTCAGCGCTTGATTATCGGACAGATGCGAATTTGCGGGCTCGCTTGAAAGAGGAGACGGAGAACACGACTGTTCTGATCGTGGCACAACGAGTGGGAACGATCATGCATGCAGACCGGATCATTGTTTTAAATGAGGGTGAGGTCGTAGGGATCGGAACACATCATGAATTATTAGAAAACTGTTCTGTCTATTATGATATTGCTTCATCGCAGTTGTCTGAGGAGGAATTAGCATGAAAAACAAAAATTCCGCGATTTTACGGCTCACCAGATACATCAGACCCTATAAGCTTCCTTTCATTTTCGCTATCCTGCTGACGATCGCAACTGTCGCACTGAATGCTCTGATGCCTTATGTGACAGGTTTGCCAA
>JAATEZ010000241.1 GCA_015655485.1 Lactobacillales bacterium
CGGGGGTTCGAATCCCTCCTGTGACGTTGAACATCCTTTCATAATCAAGGATTAATTAAGCGAATTTTTCCAAAAATCCTCCCAAACACCAGATGAAAGCACTCATAAAGAGTGCTTTTTTCGTTGCAACATAAACCTCTTTTTTAATACTCTAATCCGATATCAGAGATATTCAGTTTCTCTCGCTTCAGCAGCTGTTTTAGTGCAAAAAAATAAGACGCCGGCCGGAGGACCAGTGTCTTGATCAAAAGGAGTTTAAAAAATGAAAAAGTGTTTTGTTTAGGGTTGTTTATTTGCTATGTCTATATATTAGTTGGTATGACTTAAGCCAAGCATAAAAATAGATTAAGAAAAAGTAAAGCCCTTATCCAAATTACGAAAAGAGGTTTTATTTGCCTCAAATTTTATCTATAACTGGATTAGCTGGTAAATTTCCAAAAACAATATAGTGCAAAATCATAAGTACAGAAACAACAATAAGCAAAACAATCCCGATTATCTTATAGTGCTTTTTCTCTTCGAACTTTTCAAATTTTTCCCCAATCATCGGTGATAAAAAATAAACACATAAAATAGTCAAAATTCCCCACGCTAACGCAGATTCTAAACATACCCTCCCATTTATGTTTAAAAATCTATTATCGTAATTCCAAAATTGTTTGTGCAAAACATACTGGCAAAAAACACTTGAGATATATTCAAATGCCGTCATTGAAAAAAGCCCTAAAAAAAAGATTCTTATTGGATGCATCTTTAGCTTGCTAAATGCAAGACACACAATTACTCCACCCACACCATATATTGGAATAATTGGAACTCCCCATGTAAACTTTAAATCTAAAAATCGTGGAACGTTTTGTAATAGATAAGAATGGGAACCCAGCGTTTTCCCGACAAATATTAACCCTCGTCCTGTTAATTTTCCTGTCTCAATTAACACCGCTGCAGTTTCATATACCCAACCAAAGAATCCACAAGCATAAAAATAATACAATATTTTATAAAACTTTTGATTTTTATTCATAAAATTCCCTATAGATATCATTTATTTTTATTATACAAATTAACTTTCTAAAAAACAAATAAAAATTAAATCTTTCTCAGTCGGCCATGTAAGCACCGAAAGGGCTATCTGCAGCGATGATAACAATAGGAAACATTTCGTTGTTAAAAAGTATGCGGTCAAGGGTTCAACGGCCATACAATATTTTTTTGATCTTATTGATGTGTTCTTGCGCTTTTGGTCCATCCTTACAGCCATTGATGATGTCGGACAACTGCGCATTAGAAATTCCAACCATTTCAGCCAATTCCTTTTCGTTTAAATCATTCAGAACGTACTTTGACTCCCAAAGCTTGATTCAATTCAATCACTCCTTTCTTTTTCATTTAGTTTTCAGTGATATACTTTTGACAAATATGCGGGAATGTCCAATCAATTCAAGATATTATTTTTCAAAAAAATAACCCAGCGACTATTAGTGGTAGTCGCCAGGTGTATAATGTGAATGCATGTTCATTATATCATGAAATGGGGATAAAAAATGAAGCTGCGTCAACCCCAACATCGGAAACTGTAGAAAGTTTATCAGCAAAGAATAAAGAAGTAGGCAATGGCTTACTTTTAAAAGTAGGTGAATGGAAAAATGACACTAACTTTGGAAAACTTACACTTTATAAAATCACTACTCTTCATCAAATAATTACTCACGGACCTTTAGAAATAACTACACCGGATATGAAAATATTTGAGGTTGAAGCAAATCAAACGCAGTTAAATTATGCTTCTGGAATTTTTAATTCTAATGATATTACTTCAACTTATTATTACATTCAAATCGCAATGTCAGTTAAGAGCACATCTGATCAACCGGCTCTACCACAGGGAGTTTCCACTGTTGTCACCAGTATAGGGCAACAAATGGATTCAACAATGGATCTTTATGACAGTTTTATTGGTCAGGCTATTGCGGCGGGTGCAACAAAAGACACAAATGTGGTGGGTTTAATAAAAGCAAATGATCAAGAGAAAGTCTCTAGTGTAAAAATTACATTTGCGGAAGTATATTCAGATAACAGCAATTATTCCAGCTTAGTTGGTAACTCTAATCCAGCTGATATTAATTTTTAAACAAAAAAACGTACTCTCCCCTACCAAAGTGAAAGTACGTCTATGTACGTCTGTTTAGCATGCACTCACTATAAAGGAGTGATTCCTAAATGGCAATATCATAAAAAAGGGGCAGGGTGGAATTATAGAGCGTCTTGCAAAGATTCAGATGGTAAATATAAAATGAAAGAATGAAGATGGGCTTTTAACAAAAAATGACGCCAGCATGGGACGTTGGGAATAGCTCGCGAAACGATGTCTTTGCTAAAAGGCTTTATCGATCATAAAAAAATAAAGCCCATCAACGATCTAGTTTTTACTGACTCCATATTGACTTCTATTTCTTCCAACGCTGTCAACAAAATACTAAAAAGAATCCTTAAAAGAGCAGAAACAGAAAACAGCATTCACTCTTCACGGTTTGAGACATACTCATGGTAGTTTATTATTGTTGCAAAATGATAGCCTTATTTATGTATCCAAGCGTCTTGGACATTTCAGTATGGATACTGCCGCTAAAATATACTCGCACTTGCTAAAAGAGCTGAACGAAAAAGGAAATTTGATCCAAATTCTTTTCAGCACAAAAAAAACAGACTCATTAGTTATTGATTTTTTTTAATTCGATTTTATCCACTTCTTTCGTTATTAATAAAATCCCATCCCCCAGAGGAATAATAGAACTAGTCAATTGCGGGTGATTTAAAACGACTTCAAAAAGCTGATTTAGTTTTTTGTGGATGGCTCGTTTTCCTCGCGGAATGCTCTCACTAGGATCTAAAACAGTTCCCCCTTGTAAAACATCATCAATCATCAGTACTCCGCCTTTTTTTAACAAACGCAGACAATCCGGTAAAAATTCAACGTACTTTGATTTGGCGCTATCCATAAAAATAAAATCATACGGTCCGCTTAAAGTTGGCAAAATCTCACTAGCTTGTCCTTCCAGGAGAGTGATCTGATTTTCCAGACCCAATTCATAATAATTTTTTTTTGCCGTTTCAATCATCATCTCAAAACGGTCAATCGTAGTCACATGACCTGCTTCTCCCATTATTTGCGCCATGAGGCTCGAAGAAAAACCGATAGCCGTACCTATCTCTAAAATATTATCAGGTTTCAGCTGCCCTAGCAAAAATTGTAAAAAAACCACAGTTTCGTGCGGAATAATTGGTATTCCCTTTTGGTTTGCTTGTTTTTCGATTTGCCCCAGCTGACCTGTTAATAATTTTTGTTGTTTGCGCATAAATTCTATGACTTCATTTTTTACAACTGGACGATGCATCATTTCATTTTGCATTTTTTACTCCCTTGATCAGATAGTTAGACATAAATGGAACAAAATACTTTATTTTAGTATAGCGTAAAACAGAACGATAGAAAAGTTCAAAAAAAAAATTAATTATATTTGTGTTTTTATTCATCTGAGCAGATAATTTCATGCGGCAAAAATAAACTTTTCGGCTGCCAAAAGCAATCCATAGAATCTCGACTTTAAAAGTGATAGAATAACATTATACTTTCTTACTATGAAAAGAAACTGAGCAAAGGAGCTACTATTCATGTCAAAAAAAGAATCTTTAAAAACTAGGGCAGAAATCGACCCAAAATATACTTGGGATTTAACTGTCTTTTTTTCAAATGAAACTGAATTTAATGAAGAAGTTTCCAATTTAAAAAGCAATGTTGACCAATTTGTTAAAGACTTTCCCGGAAAAATCAATCAACCAGCTATGATCGTGAATGCTCTCCACTATTTAGAGAAAATTTATGAACAAATTGATCTTATTGAAAATTATGCTTACTTAGACTTATCTGTTGATCTGACAGATGCTAGCAAAAATCAGCGTATGCGTCAAGTTTCTGATTTGGAAGCTGAAATAGCCGCAGATTTGACTTTTTTTGAGGATGAACTATTGCAAAATGAAGATGAAATGTTAGATAAAGTTTCTTCGCTGGACCCCAATTTTTCTTCTTACATCCGACACGCTAAAGCTCAAAAAAGCGTGCAATTAGCTCCTGAAGCGGAAAAAATCTTATCTCAATTGGCTCCTACTGTTCATGCTCCAGAAAATATCTATGGACAAGTTCGCTCTGCTGATATGGATTTTGGCACTTTTAATGTGAATGGTCAAGACTATCCGCTTTCATTTGTACTTTATGAAGATTTTTATGCGTACCACCCAAACACTGACATCCGCCGTGCGGCTTTCGAAAAATTTTCAGAGGTTTTAGCCCGCTATCAAAACACTGTAGCCGTAACTTATTACACACAGGTCTCGACTGAAAAGAAAATCGCTACGATGCGCGGCTTTGATTCGGTCATCGACTATCTCCTATATGATCAAGAAGTGGATCGGTCATTGTTCGATCGGCAAATAGATATCATTATTGAAAAATTGGGACCAATCATGCAAAAATATATCACTTTCTTAAAAAAACAACGAGGTTTGGATGAAATGACTTATGCGGATCTTAAAATCGATCTGGATCCCGATTTTAATCCAATAATTTCTATCGAGGATGCAAAGAAATATGTCAGTGATGCTTTGATAACACTAGGTGCGGATTACCAGGACATGATTTTAAAGTCTTATCCTGAACGATGGATCGACTTTGTTCAAAATGTCGGCAAAGAAACTGGCGGATTTTGTGCTCAACCATATAAAAAACAACCAAGGATCTTGATGTCATGGACGAACCAGTTAGCTGATGTATATACCTTGATCCACGAATTAGGGCATGCAGGGCAAGGAATCCTTTCTTCTGAAAAAAATTCGGTTTTAGGCTTCAATCCTTCCACCTATATTGTCGAAGCTCCCTCTACATTTAATGAACTGTTGTTGACTCATTCCATTGAAGAAAAAGCGACAGATCCAAGAATGAAGCGTTTTGCACTGACAAAAATGCTGGCGAATACCTATTTCCATAATTTCATTACTCATTTACTCGAAGCGGCTTACCAGCGGGAAGTTTATGACTTGATCGACCAGGGACAAGGCTTCGATGCTTAAAAATTAAGTGAAATCAAACGAACTGTTCTGGAAAAATTTTGGGGCAAGGCTTTAAAAATCAATCCGGGAGCTGAATTGACTTGGATGCGTCAGATCCATTATTACATGGGACTCTATTCTTATTCTTATTCAGCCAGTTTGACAGTAGCTACACAAGCCTTTTTAAAAATCCAATCAAAGGGCCAACCGGCAATCGACCAATGGCTGGAGTTTCTGGCGCTTGGCGATTCATTAAATCCGGTCGATTCAGCCAAGGCCGCTGGAGTCGATATCACTACAGACCAACCGCTACTTGCCAGTATTGATTTTCTCGATCAAACTGTCCGTGAGATCATTCAATTAACAAAAGAAATTTGACTTGTTCATCTGATCAGATGAGTCAATCAAAAAAAGAAGATGAAGAAAATCAGAAGAATTCTTCATCTTTGCTTTTTGATGAATTAAAATTAACGTGTGCATTTTATTTTTTCCTTGACATCAAGGTATTATCGGATTAAAATGGAATCGTTAACAATATTGACGATCCATTTTTATACTGACTTCAAAAATAGGAAAAGTGAGGAACATCCATTGGTCACTATTAAAGATATTGCTAAAATTGCCGGTGTATCTCACACGACTGTTTCCCGCGCATTAAATGGCAATCCAATCATCAAAAAAACGACAAGAGATAGAATCAATCAAATCGCTGCTGATTTGAACTACATCCCTAATTATAATGCAAAGAGTTTAGTCATGAAGAAGTCTTACACCATTGGACTGTTCTTTTCAAGTATTGACCAAGGAACTTCCGCAAGTTTTCTTGTGGATGTGATCAAAGGGATCAATGCGGTTGTTGATGAAAACTATAATCTCTCCGTCAATGGGATCGACTCAATCAAAAATCTGGATTCGATTTTACCTCAACGATTTGATGGAATCATTGTCATGAGTCAAAGTGATCAGGATAATAGTTTTATCTATCATGTGAAACAAGCCGGCATTCCTCTAGTTGTTTTAAATCGTCAATTAGGTGATGTTTCAATTGCAAATGTTCTGGCTGATGATCGTTCAGGAGTTCGTTTCGCTATCGACTTCGCCTTAGAACAAGGTCACCGTAAAATCGCTATTATTGAAGGGAAAACTGGTTTTAAATCCTCATTAGAGCGCAAAGAAGGTTTTTTGGAAAGTATGAGTCGGGCAAAAGTCAATATTCGTTCAGAATACCTTGTCCGAGGCGATTACAGTATCGAGAGCGGCTTTAAACAAATGAACCGCCTGCTGGATTTAGATCATCCGCCGACACTGGTCTTTTGCTCTAATGATGACATGGCTATCGGGGCAATGAAAGCTTGCTACGCCAAAAATATTCAGATTCCAAATGATATTTCGATCATCGGCTTTGATGATATCATGTTCGCTCAGTACACAACGCCAACCTTAACAACGATCCGCCGGCCGATCGCCAAGATCAGTCAAGTGGGGGCGGAGAAACTTATAGAACTGATGGGAACTTCCAATATACCGGTCAGCCAAATTCTGCTTGATACAAAGCTGATCCTGCGAGAATCTGTCAAAACTGTTTCAGTAAAATAGCTGCTAGTCTTGCAACTATTTTCATCTCGAAAATGCACACGTTAACATTACACTTTCAATTCATTCTATCCTACAAATAAAGGAGAATAGTCATGGCTATTATAAAAAAAATCACTACTGAATATTATCGGATCCCTTTACCTGAAATCATGGAAGATGCCAAACATGGTCTGCATACTCATTTTGAAGTTCCCATCGTAAAAATTTTAACTGAAGATGGACAAATTGGCCTTGGTTATACTTATACCGGCGGCTTTGGCGGCGCTGCAATTTCAAAGTTGATCGAGATCGAATTGACCAACGTTCTGTTGGGGCAAGAGGCTGACAATGTGGAAACGTTGTGGGAAAAAATGCAGACAGGGATCCATTATGTCGGTCACGGCGGGTTAGCCAGTTTTGCTATTTCAGCCTGCGACATCGCTCTTTGGGATATCCGCTCTAAAAAAGCCGGCATTCCGTTATATCAATTACTGGGCGGGGCTTCAAACAAAGTCCGCACTTATGGCGGAGCCATTGATCTCAGTTTTCCGATTGAAAAATTATTGGATCACCACCGCAAGTATTTAGACAAAGGATTGCGAGCCGTAAAAATCAAACTTGGTCAGAAAACATTGAAAGAAGATCTAAAACGAATCGAGGCGGTTCGAAAGATGATCGGCCCCGACATCACTTTCATGGTCGACGCAAATATGAGCTGGACAGTGGAAACGGCAGTCAGAGCCGCTAGAGAAATGCTGAAATATGATATTTTATTTTTAGAAGAACCTATCGATCCTAATAATTATGAAGGCCATGCCAGAATTGCCGACTTGACTGGCATGGCTATTGCGGCTGGCGAAAACTTAAGAACCCCTATCGAATTTGAACATCTGATCAGGTATGGAAAAATCGCTTTTCCGCAACCGGATGCATCAAACATCGGCGGAATTACCGGATTTATAAAGGTGGCCCATCTGGCTCAAATAAACGGTCTTTGCGTTTCGGCTCATGGAATGCAGGAACTGCACGTGAGTCTGTTGGCGGCTTTGCCTAACGCAGGTCTGCTGGAAATGCACAGCTTTCCTATCGATGAGTATACAATGCGTCCTTTAGTGATCGATAAAACAGATGGAATGGCAGTCGCTCCGGAGGTACCCGGAATCGGAGTCAGCTTCAACTGGGATAAATTGGCTCCCTTCAAAATGAAAATTTAGTCTTGCTGATTGGTGTATTACTGATAAAAACAGTTTCATTTATAACAATAAGAAAAAGGAGTTTGAATCATGAAAAAATTATCTAGAAAAAATTTCCCGGAGCTGCCCAGCTTTCCTGAAAAAGTCATCCAATTTGGTGAGGGAAATTTCATGCGCGCCTTTATCGACTGGCAATTGCAGCAAATGAATAATCACGACTTATTCGGGGGCAGTGCCGTGGTTGTTCAGCCTATTGCTCAAGGACTAAGCGAATTGCTGCTGCAGCAGGACAACCTATACACCTTAATGCTGGACGGAATTTTAAATGGTGAAGTGATCAATTCAAAAGAAATCATTACTACTGTCGATCGTGTCATCAATCCCTACACTCAATATGACAACTATCTAGCGTTAGCAGAAGAGGATGCTCTGAAGTTTATCATCTCCAATACAACAGAAGCCGGGATCCAATATCATGCCAAAGATACCCTGCAGGACGCTCCTCAGGCGAGCTTTCCCGGAAAGTTGACGGCTTTACTTTATAAAAGATATCAATTAAATAAAAGCGGCTTTACGATCATTCCTTGCGAACTTATCGATCGCAACGGCGAAAAATTAAAAGAAATTGTTTTACGCTACGCGAAAGAATGGCAGTTAGAAGCAGACTTTATTTTATGGCTTCAAAACGAAAATACATTTTGCTGCAGTCTTGTGGATCGAATCGTACCCGGCTATCCTCGTGAAGAAGCAGGCGCTTTACAGGAAAAACTCGGGTATGAAGATGCTGTAATGGTCAAGGCAGAGCCCTTTTTACTTTGGGTGATCGAAGGACCAAAATGGCTGGAAAAAGAGCTTCCGCTAGCAAAAGCCGGTTTAAATGTGATCGTAACCAATGATATGACCCCTTACCGGGAAAGAAAAGTCCATCTTTTAAATGGTCCTCATACGGCAATGGTTTCTTTAGGACTGTTAGCAGGCCTAGAAACGGTGGAAGACGTCATGTCAGATTCAGATTTTGCTGCTTTTGTTGATGAACTTATGAAAAGCGAAATCATTCCAACGCTTGATTTACCAGCAGCAGAATTGCGTTCTTATGCAGAAGCGATCAAAGAACGTTTTAAAAATCCCTTTATCCGCCACGAACTGACTTCTATTTTTTTAAACAGTTTATCTAAATTTAAAGCCAGATTATTACCGATCCTGATCAATTACCAAAAAGAATTTCAAAAGCTCCCTCCGTTGGTAACTCTATCTTTTGCCGGCCTGATTTTAAGCTACCGCGGAGATAAAATAGTTCGCCAGGATGATCAAGATTTACTCGACTTTTTTGATAAAGCCTGGAAAAATCCTCAGACTGTCGTTCAACAAGTTCTGGGAGCCACCTCATTATGGGATCAGGATTTGAATTCCATTCCCGAATTAGCTGCAACACTTGAAAAAGACTTAGAGACACTAATAGCCCAAGGAGCGCGAACCGCTCTTAAAGAAAAAATCTCAGCAAGCAAATAAAAAAAGTTGAAACTACTAAAAAAACAGACAGGAGTGAAATCATGCAGACTCTGATGAAAATGAATCCTAGAGATTCAGTCGCTGTAGCGCTTCGCGACATTAAGGCCAACGAAGAATTGAAACTTGGACAGGAAAAAATTATGATTTTAGAAGATATTGTCAGAGGACATAAAGTCGCATTGAAAGATTTCGAAGTTGGTGAAACCATTATAAAATATGGATTTCCCATTGGTCATGCCATCATTCCGATAAAAAAGGGCGGCTGGATCCATACCCATAATATCAAAACAAATTTAGCTGGTGAAGAAGAGTATCACTATCTGCCGGATCTGCATCCCGTTACCTATCCGAACGAGCATCTTACTTTCAAAGGATATCGCCGGGCAAATGGAAAAGTTGGAATTCGCAATTATCTATATATCGTGCCGACAGTCGGATGCGTAAACGGGATCGCAGAACTGATCCTGCAAAGCTTCAAGTCTGCTCATCCAGACTTGGGCGGATTCGATAATATCACTATTTTAAAGCATCCTTATGGCTGTTCTCAATTAGGAGACGATCATAAAATGACCCGCAGTATTTTACTGGACGCTGTGAAACACCCCAATGCAGGCGGTGTGTTGGTCTTTGGTTTAGGCTGTGAAAATAATATCGTTTCTGAATTTAAAAAATTGCTGGGTGATTTTGATCCCAAACGAGTAAAATTTCTTGTTGCCCAGGAAGTTGGCAATGAAGTCAGTGCCGGTCTGGAATTATTAGATGAATTATATGATGAAACATTAAATGATACTAGAACTGACATCCCTCTTAGTGAGCTGAAAGTCGGTTTAAAATGTGGCGGATCAGATGGATTTTCCGGAATTACTGCCAATCCCCTGCTGGGAGCTTTTTCTGATTTTTTGATTTCTCAAGGCGGAACTAGTGTATTAACAGAGGTTCCTGAAATGTTTGGTGCCGAAAAAATGCTGATGGCCCGGGCTGAGAATGAAACAGTTTTTAATGATGTCGTCAGTCTGATCAACAATTTTAAACAATATTTTCTTTCTTTTGGCGAACCCATTTATGAAAACCCATCGCCAGGAAATAAAGCTGGCGGGATCACCACTCTGGAAGATAAATCGCTTGGATGTACACAAAAATCCGGGACTTCTCCAGTAGTCGATGTGCTCCAATACGGTGAAAAACTGCGCAAAAAAGGGTTGAGCCTTTTACAGGCTCCCGGCAATGATCTAGTTGCGGCCTCGGCACTAGCCGCATCGGATTGTCATCTCGTTCTGTTCACTACCGGACGCGGGACTCCCTTTGGCAGCTTTGTTCCAACGATCAAAGTATCTACAAATAATCAAATTTTTGAAAAAAAGGGGCATTGGATGGATTTTAACGCTGGTGTTCTCCTTGAAAAACCAATGGAAGAAATTTTGCAGCAATTCACTCAATTCATCCTCTCAGTCGCCAGCGGCCAGCCTACAAAAAACGAACAAAACGACGTCCGCGAACTCGCCATCTTCAAAACCGGTGTCACACTATAAGAAAAGCTGAGCAGGCCGTTTAGCCCACAAGCAAAATAGAAAAGAGAACGGGAATCGCCCCCTGATTCCCATGAGCTTTTTCTTTTTGCCGCTGTGAGCTGGCTTGTGAA
>JAATEZ010000368.1 GCA_015655485.1 Lactobacillales bacterium
GCTCTACCAACTGAGCTAACAGCCCGAAAAATAATTTTTTAAAGAACGAAAATAAAGATTTGCGATCCAACGAAGAAATACTGCTTCACTAGTTTATCAAATCGCCCATCGAAATACAAGGTCCGTTCAAAAAAAGGGATCGTCTTTCACAAGAAAATTATTTTTGAAAAGACTTGTTTTATGTTTTTAATTAGAGAAGGAATGATGTATTCTCTAATTAGACATAGTTGGATCAGAATAAACAGTGACTGATTTTTGAAAAGAAAGTTGGATAAATATGGAAAAAGATTTGATAGTGGGGATAGATATCGGTACGACGAGCACAAAAGCGGTTTTGTACGATACCAAGGGACATGGACTGGCTTATTTTACTAGAAAATATCCACTTTATCAAGAGACACCAGATATGGCTGAACAGGAACCGGAAGAAATTTTTGAAGCTGTTGTTGAAGTACTAACAAAGATCACTCAAAAGTGTACTCAAGATTCATTCAGAATCACAGGAGTCGCTTTTTCAAGTGCGATGCACAGCTTGATCGTCATGGACCGTCAAAATGAAGCCCTGACTAGATGTATCACTTGGGCAGATAATCGTTCAAACGTTTGGAGTAGAAAGCTCAAAGAACAAACAAAGCTGAACATCAGTGAACGAACGGGGACACCAATGCACGCGATGACCCCGGCAGCTAAAATACTGTGGTTGAAAATGGAAAAACCTGAAATTTTCCAAAGGGCGCATAAATTTATCGGCATCAAAGAATATATTTTTTTCAGATTTTTTAATCGGTATTTAGTGGATCAGTCGATCGCTTCGGCTACAGGGTTATTCAATCTTTCTTACAAAAAATGGGACGAAGAAATTCTAGCTTTATTGGGAATAACTGCAGATCAGCTTTCTGAAGTTGTTTCGACAACTTACCGAATTTCTGGTTTAGAACAGAACCTCGCCCAGACAATAGGCCTTTCTGAGAAAACGGATTTTATTATCGGCGCCAGTGATGGCTGTCTTTCTAATCTTGGTGTCGATGCCTTGAACGATGCAACTGCGGTGATCACTCTTGGAACGAGCGGAGCGGTTCGAATGGGTTCCAATAGACCTGTGAAGGACAAGCAGGGCCGACTTTTTTGTTACATCCTAGATGAAACAAGCTGGGTCATTGGCGGAGCTGTCAATAGTGGCGGAGCGATTTTTCAATGGAGCAAAGAACTTTTTGAAAATGAGCGGCGGACTTCTTTCGAAGAAGTGATCGAATGTGCCGGATCTGCTCCAGCCGGATCTGAGGGCCTGATTTTTCACCCCTATCTATTAGGTGAGCGCGCGCCTTTATGGGATGCAAATGCCAGAGGGTCCTATTTTGGTCTGTCGACGCGACATAAAAAAGCTCATTTTATGCGTTCATGTTTGGAAGGGATCGTTTTCAATCTTTATGAAGTTTTAAAATTAATGGAAAATATGACAGGAGTCCCTAACAAAATCATCTTGACTGGCGGAATGGCTCGTTCAGATTTTGTGGGACAATTGTTTGCGGATATTTTACAACGGGAGATACAGACCTATGATAGCTTTGAAAGTTCCTGTTTAGGAGCGATGATCATGGGATTAAAAGCGATGGGAATGCCGCAGGAAGCGCTTTGCGCCCAAAAACGGCTGACGGTCGGTAAATTATTTGTGCCAAATTCCAAACAGGCAAAAACTTATCAGGGCCTTTATCAAATTTATGCGCGGGTGGGTCTGCTTTTGAAAAATGAATATCAAGAGATCGCAGCCTATCAAAGGGAAAGTTGTCTTAAAGAGGATCACACGGAGCTTTCTTACGATCAAGATCCTATTTAAAAATAGCAGCGGAAAATCAAGCGGTATTTGTGTATAATGAACCTATCAGTATGACAACTACTCAACGGGATCTTTTGGCTCTTTTCCTCGTAAAACGGTCCATCCTTTTTGTATGAGTAAATCTTTGCAAGTCAGGAGCAGTGAAATGGCTTTTTTTGGAAAAATCGATTTTAATCAGTTATCGGAGGTTGATCGAGCGATTTATCAGTATATGTCTGAACATAGTGAAAAGATCCCTTATATGCGAATACGCGAAATCGCTAACGAATCACATACTTCCGCGTCATCCGTCATGCGATTTATCAGAAAAATCGGATATACAAGTTTTGCGGA
>JAATEZ010000351.1 GCA_015655485.1 Lactobacillales bacterium
ATTCAATCAGAACTTGAAGTAGGAGTCGATACTAATTTTGAACAAGGATACGGCTTATTCAACGTTAATAAAAGAATTCTGCTTTATTATGGCAAAACCGCTGAAATAGTTTTAAACAGCCAATACAAACTAGGAACGACCGTCATAATAAAACTGCCAAAAATTTCTTCTTTGCAAAAAAATCAAGTTAAGTAAAGGAAGGATCCTAACTATGTATAAAATATTTATTGTCGAAGATGAACCTTTGATCAGAGATAATTTGCGAAAAATGATATTAAGAATCGAACAGAATTTATCTATTCAGTTTTGCGGTGAAGCTAATGATGGAGAAATGGCCTTATCCATGATGCAGGATTTAAAACCGGACATTTTATTGACTGATATTCGCATGCCGTTTATGAGTGGTCTGGACTTGTCAAAACATGCTAAACAGTTAATGCCCTGGCTCAAAATCATTATTATCAGCGGCTTTGATGATTTTGATTATGCGCGTCAGGCAATCGCCATCGGAGTCAATCGTTATCTGTTAAAACCAGTTGTCGAAAAGGAACTCCAGGATGATTTAAAAAAAATTATTAAAAATATAGAAGAGCAAAAACAGGAAGAAAAATCTGTTGGAACCGAAAGAAAATTATTAAAGGAAATTTCAAAAGAACAGGTTCTAAATTTATTATTTCATGGAAAAATGACGGTAGAATTTGCCATCAATCAGCAGAAAAATCTGAACTATTCTTTTATTTCACAAAAATTCAGAGTGATTCTATGCAAAATCTTTTGCTCGGATTTAGTTGATACCTATAAAATATTAACTAATAGACTCTTTGATTTATTTGAATCCGATTCAGCTATTCTTTCATCCTTTATCCCCTCCGAATATATCAAATTACTGATATCTGACAAAGATGAACAAAATTTAATTGAAAAAACTTATCAAGTAGCCAACGTTTTGCAACATGAAATCTCTGCCAATTCCAAAAATTCTGCACAGATAAGTATCGGCAGTACCGCAACAAGAATCAGTGAAATTCAAAATTCATATAATGCCTGCAGACATCTGTTTGAACTTAAAAAAACCGAGACCATTTTAAGTTATGACGAAGAACAAATAAACACTGCAGCCAATCAGCATCCAACTATTATGAACGAATCTTTATTTGAAGACAAGCTGCTATCTTTAGGTGAAAAAGACATTCCAGTGCTGCTGGGCGAAATAGCGAATCTTCAAAATGAAAACGAAGCTGAAAATTCACTTGTCCGCTATCACACTTTAAACGAATTAATTACTTTTTTGAAAAAAAGCACTTATGGAAAAACCTACGTTGAACAGCAAAACTATGAAAATCTTGATTATTTATTAACGATCTCTCAGGATCAATCTTTATTTGAAGAAGTTTTAGAAAAATCATTAGCGGAAATTTTGAATAGTCAATCTTTTAATAAAAAAGGTTCCCATCTTAGTCAGCCCCTCTCTAAAGCGATTGAATATATGAAAGAAAATTACAAAAATCCGGACATATCTTTAAATTCGGTCGCAAAACATGTATCACTTAGTCCTACGCATTTCAGCACGATATTTTCTCAAAATATCGGCGTGACTTTTATTGATTATTTGACCGAGCTGAGAATGAAAGAAGCAAAAAAAATTCTCTTCACTACAAAGGAGAAACTAGCTGTGATCACTTATCAAGTCGGGTATAATGATCCAAACTATTTTAGTTATTTATTCAAAAAAAGAAACGGACTTTCACCGACAGAATTTCGTCATCAGGAGCAGCAGAAAAACTGAACGAGGCATCTCAGATCTTGAGCAAAATAGCCAATTAATCTTGAATCGCTTTTTGATTCATACGAAATTTGTCTTTTTGCCGAAAAGACCTGCCTCATGAGTCTGAGCTAGTTTGGTCATTTCAGGAGAAAATTGCTTTGTCTTTCCAAAATTCTTTTTGAAATAAACAGTAAAAAATCATCGATACAGAACATTATCCATGTCATCGATGACCCCAAAATAAGAATATTAAGAAATATTTTTTTAATTTAAA
>JAATEZ010000439.1 GCA_015655485.1 Lactobacillales bacterium
AGCAATATGATCTGATGATTCGTCTCCACTTCCAGCATGATTTATGTCCCTTTGTTACACCCACAAAGGGACGGGTTTTATCATTGCTGAGTGGTACACTTTTCAACAAGAATCTGGTACACTTTTCAATCAGTATATACATGTTTAAATGCGATTGTTCCGTTATTAAATGAGAATCAAAAAACTCTTCAAAACAGCTTTAATGACAACATTAACCAAGCGGAAAAGAAAATGTCAGAAAAAAGTAATTCTTTACAGCTTCGATCAGAATTATTGTGGTGGAAAGAAGCTTCATATTCTCCATCGACTGACAAAAGTTATAGAGAAATTGTTGATGGTATTATTGAAATTATCATCGCTAAGGATTATTCTTCTTTTGTTCCGATAATTTATCCAAAGAGCGCGGACTACTTTTTAAAGGAAACTTATCTCAATTTAAAGAATAAGAATCAGGAAGAAATAGAGCTAAAAAGCCTCATAACCGCATTGGAGAATAATTCGACCGAATTACGACAGCTCTTTCCGGAAACAAATGCCGAAGCAGGAAAAATTACGCTTTTAAGCTACCTGTTGGGGATTATATGGGGGAAATACCAAGTTTCGCAATTCGAAGAAGTCCTAGGCTTTGCGGCGACCGTAAAGCTGTTTCCAGCCGAACTAACACTATGGTTATTTCATGATTTTCAATTATTAAAAGCTGTAAACATTAAATAATTATGGCGGGAAAATGTTCAAATCCTGAATGTGCAGCGCCTATAAATTGCCATGAAGGAAAGGATAATCACGAAGAATGTGAATTTTGGATTAAGCAAGCTGTGCTCAAACCCGCAAAAAGCTTTGCCACACAAAAGCCGGGCAAAGCTGCTAATTTCCCTTGGTCAGGGGAAGCATTCAAAGTAGGAGAAATATCCCAAGTTTCTACAAGGAGTTCATCTATTATTTTAGGCATAGTAGGCAAGGCAGATGCAGGGAAAACCACCTTTTTGGCAATGCTTTATACCCTGCTACTTAAGGGAGGAGAATTCGAAGCATTCAATTTTGCTGGCAGCAAAACTATCAAAACATGGGATGAATTGTATCACAAACTGAAAATACAGAAAGATAAGGTTAAGTTTCCGGATCCAACTCCTGCAGAGTATATTCGCCTCTTACATCTCGCATTGCGCGACGCTAAAGGTAGATTAAAAGACATTCTTTTATCTGATGCGTCGGGTGAAGTTTTTTCCATCTGGTCTCAAAAAAGAGAACATGAGAATGCCGAAAATGCAAGATGGATTTATAAACACGCCAATGCATTTATCTTATTTATTGACTGTGTAGATCTAATCCAAAGGAAAAACCTGGCAAAAACAGAAATTATTGACCTAGCCCAAATGTTACAGTATAACCTGCAAGATAGACCAGTGATTGCGGTTTGGTCAAAAAGTGAACGGAAACCTGAAATCCATCCGAAAATAAAAGAGTCTCTAAAGGAAGAACTCAAAAATTTGTTTACAAACTATAATGAAATAGATATAAGCAACTTTTCTTCTAGCGATCCTGACATATTAGTACATAAGAATAACATAAGTGTTTTAGATTGGCTCTTTTTTGAGATATTTAATCACCGCCTGGGGGATCTGCCAGAAAATAATGAGCCTATAAAAAGAGATATCTTTTTAAACTATAAAGGAAAGTAAAATGAATAACTCTATTTTATTAATAGGAAAACCTCATTCGTCGAAGACCGTTTTTTTAACACAGTTTTATTCAAGGCTTCAGAAAAAACAAAGCACTCTTAGCCTTTACAAGCCTGTTGAAGATTTATCACCCATTGCCTCTGCCAGGGAAGCGTTGGCAAACGGAGATGAGCCACAGACAACACCTGCGGAAAAGAGCGTGAAATTTCTTTTGCCTATACAAATCGGAGAATGGAAAGTTGATCTGCGATGTCCGGAATACGGTGGTGAGCAGGTGAATGCTATTGTCGAAAATCGAGAATTAAACAAAGATTGGGAAAAAAGCATCGAAGAAAGTAACAACTGGGTCCTGTTTATTCGATTGAATAGCATCAATGGAGCCCTAGACATTAGTGATATCACTTATTCCGAACAACATCAACAAAAAGATGGTCCAAGTCAGGCGGAGACTTTATATGAAATTTCCGACCAGAGTTTCTTTATAGAATTACTTCAGCTATTATTACATTCCAAAAAAATTGACTCCCACCTGGTCTTCCAGCAACTTAAATTAACGGTCGTACTAACTTGTTGGGATGAATTGAAAAGTGAAGAGAAACCCCTTGACTTGTTGAGGAAAAGGCTTCCGCTCTTATTGACTTTTATTGAATCGAATTGGGGGGCTGCATTTCTGAATGTCATAGGCCTTTCCGCCCAAGGGTTTCCACTAAACACCATGGAAAATAAGGAAAAGTATCAGATTGACGGACCTGAAAAATTCGGTTATTTAGTATTTCCAGATGGCAAACAGACTGCCGATATTACTCTACTCATAGAACAGTCATTATAGTGAAAGTAGTTATACATCAGTCACTTTGCGGAGAAAACAACAAAGGGTGGGATTTACTTAAAACTACCATGTCTGACCTTACCCTTGCAAAAAGCGTTGCGTTCAAAACAGATTTGCAGGAACAAACTGGTGATATCAACTGGATTCCTGCAATCAGAGGGTTTGCTGATGGAGACTATTTCCTGATCATGAAAACCTTTGAAGATAGATCTCTCGACGTAAGGCGTGGGCGGAAGTTTTCACATGTTTTGATGATCAATAAGGGTGATATGATTAATATAGAGAACTTGGCTCCTATTTTTGATTTGCTTCCTAAAGAAATAGATAAAGATGTCTTAATTAAGCCAATTACCTTAGAATTTGCTTCTAACCCAACCGGAATTGACCTCCGGTCCGAGATTTTTTTAGGAAGATTTAGAAAATTAATTCATGGTTACCTGAACATCCATGACTATGCAAATACAATTATATGGTGTGGACAACAGGATTTCGATTTAGCAGTCATTGAACTATGGCGCCGACTGGATCCGCCTGAACGTCAGAATTTGAATTTTGGAATTTTATTCAACAACGATGGGATAAGAAATGAAAAGATTAATTTAATTGCTATTCCTGAAAACATCCAAAGTAGATTCCTAAAATCGGGTTTTTTGATTATAAATCAAGATGACCAGCATGCTGCGACTGAAATAGTTGAACAAATTTTCATCGGAGATCCCGCCGCCAGCAACCGTATCGAAATTTTTAAAAATATTACTGAGGCAAAGTTTTTAACCAGAAATGACATAAGTCTTGTCGCAAAAGGAATAAATACATTTGAGCAGTTGGCAATGGTCAATGATTTAAAGAAAATAAATACCTTGTCTCATATCATTGCGAGGTTTTCTCCTGCTGAATATCAGGGAGAAGAATATAAATCGCGTTTGGTAAACAAAATCATTGAGTTAATGAGTTCAGAAAGCTATTCTGATCTTATTGTATTGAGAGCATTCAAAACGGAAAGCTTTAAAGGATCACAACAAAAACTAACTAAAGCATTACACAACTGGATTGACTCCCATATTCTGGCGGTTAAAGGAAAGTTCAATGAGTATATCAAGTTTTTTAGTCGGTTGGCGGTTTCCAATTTCAATTGGTGGGATAAG
>JAATEZ010000186.1 GCA_015655485.1 Lactobacillales bacterium
AAACTTCTCTTGGGTATGATCACCAGAAACAACAAAATCAGCAGGCAATTGCTCAAATAAATTTTTATCTTTTAAAAATCTGGTCATTATTTCTTTTTCAAACTCTGGCTGGTCGATAAACGCCAGCCACATCGCAATATAGCTTTCATTAATAGCTAACTGAAAATGCGGTAATTTTTTATAGCCGCGTTTGCTTTCGGCTATCGCCGACCATGTACTTGCCGGTGCATGAGTCGTTCTTCTGCGATGTTGAGCAATATGAACAAATAGATCTCTTTCGATCATCGGCGATAACTCCGTCACAAATAAATCAGCTAATTCTTGAAATTTAGGCTGAATTTTTTCGCGGATCGCTTGCATTCGCAAAGATAAACCCGGAATCAAAAAAACGGTAAAATCTTCTTGCGTAAACATTAGACCGCATCCCCTTTCTTAACCTTGCCGGCTAAATATCCTTCTTTCGAGAGACCATAAAGAATATCGTTGACTACCTCTCCTTTAAAAAAACGCGAATTTTCGATTCTACCATTTTTAGTCATACCCAGCTTCTGCATCACTCTGCCCGAATTTGAGTTTCTTTCATCATGAATCGCAAAAATCCGAATCAAGCCCAGCGTTTCAAATCCCATCTTTAATAATCCGGTTCCCGCTTCCGCTATCAAACCTTGGCCCCAAAAATTTTGATTTAAACAATAACCTAATTCGGCCGTCTGCTGCGTTTCATTCACCCTTAGATCTATTGATCCAATCATTTGTCCAGTTAATTTCAACTCGATTCCATACTTTCCCAGCGGCTCTTTTAGAAAATAAACAGCAATATTTTCCTTCGTATCTGCAAGGGACACATGTGTTGAAAAAATAAACCGCGTCACCTGATCATTACTTGCATATAAATACATATCTTCCGCATCATTCAAAGTAATGGGCCGCAAGATCAATCGCTCTGTAACCAGCCGCCGATGTTCCGCCAAGACAAGCGAAATGTTCTTTTTATCTTCCATACGGAGATCGCTTCCTCTCTTTCCACCATCTTAGCATTTCAGATAAATTTCCTCAATAAGAAAAAGAGCGGAAAATTCTACGCAGTCCTGTCCACTATTATCTTGAAAAGATAGCACCATCAAAAACATTTCCCGTTTTCACATACAGGGTTCTTCTGCTTTATGCTATAATAACTATAAGGCAGTAAAAGAGAAATTTCTTAATGAAAGGTAATTAATAGGATAGGATAAAACATATGACTGAAAAAAACATTCAAGATTATCTTGATAAAGGTCTCTATGGGGCTCCGCAAATAAAGCCTGAAGAACGGGATCATTATTTAGGAACCTTTCGTGAGCGGGTCTATTTAACAATGACCGTTGCGGAAATGGAGGCAAAGGAAAATTTGCCCTTCCTCAAACAAGAGATCCAGATAAATCCTTCAGGAAAGTTTTTGATCAACGCCAATATCGCTGACAATTTACAGACTATTTATATGCAGCTGGCCCAAGAAAAGCATTGTGAATTTACTATTGTCAATAATTTTTCTGTACATGAAAAAGACAGCCTTGGCTTAGTTTACGGTGCTGACCACGCTGTTAATGTTAAGGATATCGATATTAAGCAAAAATACAGCAATCAGGAGAACAGCTCCTCAACTAATAAGAAGAAGAAAAAAAATTTTTTGGGCCGCTTTTTCTCTTAGGGCACAGATGGATCGGTTTTGTCTTCAAATGAAAGGATGAGAACAATGGTAAATGTAAAAAAATTAAGAATGGAATTGGCTGATGCTTTAAATGTTCACATTGAACTTCTAAAAGATGTGGAATACATTGATATTGACCATATGGATGCGTTCACATTTATGATGCGCCGCTTAGGCTTTATGCTAGAAAGAGCGCCTTCTGCTCTGATCGATGAAAAGGATGAAGAACTTTATTTTATGATGTTTCAATATTACGGTTTACTGGCTGAATTAAAACGAGCAATCAAAATGAGTTTCCCTTATGCCAAACTTCATGGTATCACACTTGGTGAATTGTTGGAAAAATTCCCAACAAATTACGAAACAAATCTAAACGATTGGTGGGAAAACCGCACTGGACTGAAAATCGAAGAAACAAAACAAACCATCATCATGTAACACGAAAAGGGGAAGTAGTTTTTTAGACCTTGAGCAATAGTAAAAGAAAAATCATTTGGATGATTTCGATCAGCGATTTTTTCTTGAGCTATTGCCGAAAAGGGCTGACTGCTTCCTCTGGACACTTAAAAGAGGAAGCAGTTTTTTAGACCTTGAGCAATAGTCTTTCTCTCATATATAGCAACAAAGCAACCCCGGCGTTAGGTTGTTCACCTAACGTCGGGGTTGCTTTGTTGCGTAAGACAGTCTCTCTGTAATATATAAACTGTCATTTTTCGCTTATCAAAAATTATATTGCAAATTATTTTAGTCTTTATTCAATTTCTAATCTAATAACAAAGATAAACTGAAAAAAAGTATTACCACTTGGAAAGATTTTTTTCTGATTCTGCCAATCATTTTCTTACAAAAAACAGCTGATTTATCAGCCCTGACATATTGACTTGGCTTATTCAATATGCTAGTATTTTTATAGCTAATTAAACAGATTCGTTTTATATTGTCTGGGGAGACATATTAAATGGTTTAATTTATCGTTTTTTTAGCCAATAAATCAGCTCTTGGAAATATTATAAGTCAATAAGTTAGATATGTCAATATAAAAAAGTTTTTTGACTTGTTTTTTCTAGAGCTCTACATCTGATGAGGGAAAACAATGGATATCACTGAACGAATTAAAAGGCTTTGTCACATGAGAAATATGTCAATTGCACAACTTGAGAAAAAAATGGGTTTTGGTACAAATACGATCTATCGTTGGAAGACAAGAAGCCCGTCAATTGATCGGTCATCTTTTGAAGCGGAACGCGGCGTCCTGTGACGGCCGAAATTCCAGCTCCTTCCAGCGAGATAAAAACCCGCCCTTCGAACGCAGCCGCGGATTCGCGACTGAAGTACGGCGGCATCGGAGGAATTTCGGCTCCGGCAGCGCTAATTTTGGCACCATTCTTGCCAACGATGAGATCATACCCAGACGCTTCCCTCGATTCCGTGTGCGCAA
>JAATEZ010000145.1 GCA_015655485.1 Lactobacillales bacterium
AAATATAGAACTGGCAATCAACAAAGTCAAGAATAATAAAGGCGCTCCGGGCATAGATAAAATGACCGTAGAAGAAATTGACACGTATTTTCGAGAACATGGACAAGAACTGATCCAACAAATTCATGAAAGAAAGTATCAGCCCAAACCAGTACGAAGAACCTATATCCGGAAGTCTGATGGAACTAAGCGATTCTTAGGAATCCCCACAGTGATAGACAGAGTGGTACAACAAGCAACGGCACAACAATTAAGTCAAATCTATGACAAGCAGTTCAGCGAGAATAGTTATGGATTTCAACCGAACAGAGGTGCACATCAAGCCAAAAAAACAAGTGGTAAAATACTTGAATGAAGGTTTCGAGTGGGTAATCGATATGGATATAGAAAAGTATTTTGACACAGTGAATCACGATAAATTATTCTCAACTCTTAGAGAAAAGATAAATGATAGAGAAACCTTACATTGATACGCTTGTTTTTAAAAGCAGGTGTGATGAAGGATGGATTAGCGACACAAAATGAAAAAGGAGTACCGCAAGGTAGTCCGATAAGTCCAATACTGTCGAATATCTATTTAGATAAATTAGACAAGGAATTGGAAACAAGAGGCCTATACTACGCTAGATATGCGGATGACGTCTGTCTCTTTGTCAAAAGTGAAATGGCGGCAAATCGAGTCATGAAGTCAATCACGAGTTGGATGGAGAGAAAGTTATTCTTACGTGTAAATAGGACGAAAACCAAGGTTGTAAGCCCGACCAAAAGTAACTTTCTAGGCATCACCTTTTGGAAAGGCAAGCAAGAATGGAAATGTAAACCATCCAATGCCAGTAAGACAAAGCTATATGGAAAATTAAAAGCAATACTGGAAAGAAAACAGGCAGTATCAAGACTATTAGCCGAGACGTTTACGAAAGTGAACCAAACTGTGCAAGGATGGATAAATTACTACCGAATCGGTAGCATGAAGACATTTATAGATAAGTTTGGTCAATGGTTACGACATAAAATCCGAGTCATTATTATCAAACAATGGAAGGTACCGAAGAGAATATACAAGAACCTCCAGAAGCTGAACCGCCTCTTAAACTGCGGTTTCACCGAAGAAGATATTTTCAAAGTAGCTAACTCAAGACTTGGGTTGTATAGGCGAAGTGGTATGATTGTCGTAAACTTCATTTTGAACCCCACTGTTCTAGCTCGAAAGAAAAAGGACCGACCAGGTCTAGTCAATCCTTTAACTTACTATCTAAGAGAAACGTTACTACAATACAAATGTAGCGCCGTATACGAGACCCGTACGTACGGTGCAATGGGAGGGGGGATTTATTCCCCCTCTACCCTATTATAGTTTTCTATCTGCACTCAATATCCAAATTTTCTCTCAATCAGCTGTCTTGGAATAAGGCTAACCATTTTCCACGCAATTTTTATCAGGAAGAATAGGATCCAAAGAGCTACGCGAATAATAAAAAACCAAATCGTGAAAACTAAAGATATAAAAGTAAACGCCAGCATAAATTCTTTTCCCTCCATAACTCCACGTTCTCTTTTTCATTTATTTTATTATATCATGATCTTCCCGGTTGTTCTTTAAATTTTTATTTTGAATACGTGCTTGTTCTTTAGCTTTGGAAATTCGGTTTTCCAATGTCAATTGTCCGGCAGTTACTACGTGTTCAGAAAAATTCATGACAGATTCCATAATTTCTTTAAAAGGAATTGATGTAGCATAGACATTTTCTACCTGAAACTTATTCCATTGTACCCTTTGGTACTCAGATTGCGATAGCGAATGCAAGATAGACGAATAAGCAGCTTCCGGAATAGCCATCTTACGTTGATCTAGTGTATTTGAAATTGCTTGATTCACGTGATCATAATTAATTTTTTTATTCATCTTTGTCAAAAAATGAATATCATACAGATCCTTCATCCTGGAATTTTTGTCATCGACTGATCCATAAGCAATGGTATTTCTTGTTTTTTGATCATTGGCAATAGATTTTCACCAGTAGTCAAGTCAATTTCAATTGGAAAACGACTCTTGCCTAGCAGAAAATTAAATTTTAAATTAAAGCCATCATATTCAAACTTTTCACGAATCACAGTTTTTTTCCTCAACTGAAAATAAACATTTCCATTCTCATCAGGACCTTCGATAAATTTGGTGAAAGCTTCCATTCTCTCTACAGAAAGTGGCATTCCATGAATGGTTGCATCAAGATCACGCGTTGCTCTTGATTCTAACCCATAGATAGCGGATAACAAATAGCCTCCTTTAAGAATGAAAAAATCTTTATACTCAGATTCAGAAATTTTTAATAGCAGTTGTTCTAATCCGAATAAACCATATATTTGTTGAGGGAAAAGACCATATTCTTTCGCTTTTTTATTGATCAAATTTTTCACTTTCTGTTCACTAAGCATTCTTTAGCTCAACTCCTTCTAACAAATGGCTTCGATTCATTTGTTCAGCATAGTTTGACAATTGCTCCAAATCTTTATTCTCATCTTCCAAATAATCACGCAGCACGGCTTTAATATTTTCATCGGTCGAATGGCCGCTTGCTAACATATCTAAAACCGTTCTTTCTCGATCATAGATCTTAACTCTATTTCCAAACCAGGTTTCTACTTCTGTCACACCTAAATCATATAAATCTTTTTGAATATAGCTAGCCTTGATTTTATAATTTGACAGCTGCAAATTATTGTACCCTCTCGGAAAAGTCATGTAACAATAGAAAGGAGAAAAACTTCCGTAATCCAGCAACATGGCCGCTGATTCATGAGAAATAATACCTTTCGGATGAATTGATTGCACCAAAAAATAATCGTCAACAAAAGTATCTGGTAGCGTATAACCGCCTCTCATAACTTTATTAACATCACGTCGCAAATGAGCTTTACGTAAAGTTTCTTTATTAATCCCCTCTTCTTCAGCAATTTTTGTTGTTAAATTTCCGTTATATTTTTCAAAGATTGCTACTAGCTTCTCACTCATCATAACTATTCACCTCACAATGAGTATAACATAATGTTGTGTAAAAGGCGAATTCTCTAAAATAAACTTAATTGCGTCGTGTTTTTTTCTATGCGTCGCATTGCTTTCTGATAGTATTCTTTATTCATTTCAAAGCCGATATAGTGACGATCTATGTTAATACAAGCAATCGCGGTTGTTCCGCTGCCCATACTGTCAAGGGCTACAATAAAATATTGGTTTGAGGGTGCGGACGTTTTCTTGCACCATCATTCTATAAAATACCTAACTGTTTACGATAATCCATCGGGCTTAATCCGCCCAAATGAGCACTTGATTCGCTTCTGATTGTACCAAAGAATATAGTCGTCTAAGTCAGCTATGAATTGATCAATAGAGACCAATTTCCAGAAGCTGCAACAACCAAAAATGAGTACAAAAACTGGTGTAATTAATTCAACCTATCTGTCAATAAAAAATATTAAAAATGATTATCCATTCAACCGGGAAAAAGCGCTGTTGATTTTTGGGAATTCTGTTGAATCGCTTGACATTTTCGAACGTTTCTAGTAAGTTATAGTTAATATGTAAGAAGTCGATGAAAGAGCCAGTAAAATTTACAAGTTGGTTGAAGAGAGAATTGCCTTAGGCTGAAAGCA
>JAATEZ010000436.1 GCA_015655485.1 Lactobacillales bacterium
AGAGAGTTTCCTTTAAATAGAGTAGATGAATTTGCAAACGTGTTGGGAACTACTCCAGAAGATATTTTGGGTTTGGATTTTCCAATGCCAAAAAATATTGAATTTCCCACTAAAATTATAAATATTCCAGTGCTTGGAACAATAGCAGCAGGAAAACCAATTTTAGCCGAACAAAATATAGAAGAAATAATACCTGTTATAGCAACTGGTTTACCTTCTGGAGAATTAATCTATTTAAATATAGAAGGTGATAGTATGTCTCCGGGTATTCCGCACGGCTCAAAAGTTTTAATTAGACTACAGAACAATGTGGAAGATGGGGAAATTGCAGCAGTACAAATAAATGGAGATACAGAAGCTACACTAAAAAGAATCAAAAGGCAAAATGGATTAGTGATGTTAATTCCTGATAATCCTGATTATGATCCTCTTATCATTACTGATGAGACACCAGCTCGTATTATTGAAAAAGCCGTGCAAGTTGTTTACAACCTATAAAAAAACCTAGTCAGTGTTAGAGCACTGGCTAAGGTCTTTGTGATAAAGCTAATTTCAGTTAATTATATCATAAAGGAGATTAAAAAATGAAAAAGGTTTTGGGTAATAAAATAGTGTTGTGTGCGATTGTTGTTGTGGTGGTTTTAGTTGCTGGTTTATCATTCTTTTTTTACAACAAAGGGCGAATTTCAAATGATCAATTGAACGCCGTTAGCATTGGAATGTCGGTTGCTGAAATAGAAAAAGAATTAGGAAAACCTAAGCTCAGCACCGATGACAACAAAAAAATATCAGAAAACAGTTATGACGAATACAAAACTTTTGCAAAATTGAATGCGCTAGCTGAAAATAGTGATTTGCAAAACAGAATGGAACAATTAAATACCGTATATAGCGCATCCGAATCGGACAGAAACGTAAAAGAATATATTTACAAAGTTAAAAACGGATCTGAAACAAGAGATGTTGAAATATATTTTATAGGTGGCGTTGTGGAGTATATAAATAAAGTTACGGAATAAAAGGGGAATGAAAAATGAAAAAGAAATGGTTGTTGGGTATATTTACTTTTGTTTTTATTTGCTTGCTATCTAGTTGTAAAAGTACAAATCTTTCTAAAAATGAGTTGTGGAATCAATACGAAAAAAACACAGATCTATACAGTAACACTATTGTATTGATGATGGAACAGCCAGATAATAAAATGACAGATGACGATTTTATAAAGGAATTTAAAAAAGTCCTTATCGATTTAAAAGCTTCTAAAAAAGTATTGATGGCAATAGTTCAAACGAAAAATTGACAAACGATATACTTAAATACAATAAAACAATAACCAAATTGTTCAAAACGGGCGTTAGTAAAGGCGTCTCAAGTATGGATAGTGAAACGTCGACCAAAATTGGAAAACAAGCCGGTGAAATTTCTTCTAAGTATTTTTCTGACAAACTACCGAAATCTGCTGAAAGATTAATCGATAAAACCTCCGCTAGCTCGGAAGACTACGAAGCAAGTTCTAGCGAAACTACAAGCATATCTGAAAGCGCCAAACAAAATTTAGGCACTAGAAGCAATCCAATTCCTTTCAATTCTCCTATGATGTTGACTGGTGAATTTACTGACAATGATGCTAATCAAGATTTTACTGCTAGCATAAAAGTGGAAATTTTAAGCTCAACAAGAGGCGATGCCGCTTGGCAACAAATAATTGCGGAAAATCAATTTAACGAAGCAGCTCCAGCAGGCAAAGAATATATTATAAATAGAGTTAAAATAACAATGTCTGATGCATCTTCTAATGATTTAAAAACATCATTTTCTATTTATGATTTTAATTATATCTCTGGATCAGGTTCGAGCTATTCAAATCAATCAGTAGTCCTACCTGATGCTCTAGACAACGAAATATATAACAACGGAACAATTGAAGGTAACGTTAGCGGACTCATTGGCGTTGGCGATAGCCCGTTATTGCGGCTTTCAGATAAATTTTTCTTTAAAACGGAATAAAAAAATCACTCTCGCCGGCAAGCTAAAGAGTGATAACAAAAACCTTGGTAGGTGTATTTGTTGTACACATTTTAACATAAAAAAGGAGTGAAAAGCAATGCGTAAAGTAGCTATATATGTACGTGTATCAACGCTAGATCAAGCGGAGGAGGGCTACTCAATAGATGAGCAAATTGATAAATTAAAAA
>JAATEZ010000507.1 GCA_015655485.1 Lactobacillales bacterium
AGAACTGCTGAGCGATGTGTATAATGCCAATCCCACAGCGATGAAACTGGTTTTAGAAAATTTTAGTTCGCTGCCGGTTTCTGGCAAGCGAATCGTAGTTTTGGGAGATATGCTTGAATTAGGGAATCACTCAAAACAGCTGCATGAATCGATTGCCGACTATTTAGATGAATCGCAGATCACCGCGGTTTATTTATATGGCAAGCAAATGAGAGCTCTTAAAAATAAATTGACAAAAAAATATTCCGCTCAGGCTTTATATTATTTCGAAGAAAATCAAAAGCAGGAGCTGATCGAAACGCTGAAAAGAAAACTATTGCCGGAAGATGTGGTCATGCTCAAGGGCAGTCACGGGATGGGCCTGACAGATGTGGTCGCGGCATTGTGCCCGGATACGAAGTAAAGCTGTTTTTTTATAGTTGTATAATAGAGGCTCAAAGTCTAAAATCGGCTGAGTCCTCTTTTTGCTGAGTCTTCTAAAAATCTGCAGAGTAATTAAGAAAAAAGTTTTGAAAAAAGAATGAAAGATTGCAAATTAAGTGAAATCATGGTAGTATAGAACGGATGCAGAGAAGAATCATTAGCCAAATGATAAGACACTTAACATTATGTGATAAATAGAAAAACGAAGGAGATCATAATTTGAAATTTAATGAATTAGGGCTGGCGCCCGATTTGCTAAAAGCAGTAGAACGTTCAGGCTTTGAGGAGGCAACACCGATCCAAGCAGAAACGATTCCACTAGCTTTAGCTGGTAAAGATGTGATTGGTCAGGCACAAACAGGAACTGGGAAGACAGCTGCTTTTGGCTTGCCGATGTTACAGAAAATAGATATGAAAAATCCTGCTATCCAAGGATTAGTTATTGCTCCCACCAGAGAATTGGCTATTCAAACACAAGAAGAACTTTATCGTTTGGGCAGAGATAAGCGGGTCAAGGTTCAGGTCGTATACGGAGGAGCGGATATAAGCCGTCAGATTCGTTCTTTAAAAGAACATCCGCAAATCATTGTAGGGACTCCTGGACGCCTTTTGGATCATATCAATCGACGGACACTGAAGTTGGGTGATGTGGAGACTCTTGTTTTAGATGAAGCGGATGAAATGCTGAATATGGGCTTTTTAGAAGATATTGAAAAAATCATTGCTCAAGTACCGGATAAAAGACAGACGCTATTGTTTTCAGCAACAATGCCCGCTCCTATTAAACGGATCGGGGTCCATTTTATGAAAGATCCTGATCACGTTAAGATCAAGACCAAAGAAATGACCGCAAGTCTGATTGAACAGTTTTATGTCCGTAGTAAAGAATATGAAAAATTTGATGTGATGACGCGTCTGCTGGATGTACAGAATCCTGAATTGACCATTGTATTCGGTCGGACCAAGCGCCGTGTGGACGAACTTGCCAGAGGCCTTGAGATGCGCGGATATCGTGCGGAAGGAATCCATGGAGATTTATCGCAACAAAAGAGAATGAGTGTTCTGCGTTCTTTTAAAGGCGGCAATTTAGACATTTTAGTAGCCACCGATGTTGCTGCTCGTGGTCTGGATATTTCTGGAGTTACTCATGTGTATAATTATGACATCCCTCAGGATCCTGAAAGCTATGTTCACCGCATTGGCCGTACTGGCCGTGCCGGCAAGGGCGGGATATCCGTTACTTTCGTGACACCTAACGAAATGAATTATTTACATGTTATTGAACAATTAACGAAAAGAAAAATGGAGCCTTTGCGTCCGCCGACGGAAAAAGAGGCCTTCCAGGGGCAAATTGGTTCAGCAGTAGAAGAAATCGAAAATAAATTAGCGGAAAACGGCTTAGAGAAGTATACTAAGGCCGCGGATGAGCTTCTTGAACGATATTCTCAGGAAGATTTGGTCGCATTACTTCTTAAGACTGTAGCGAAAGATGCTTCCTCTGAAGTACCAGTTAAGATCACGCCTGAAAGACCGCTGCCTTCTGGCGGAAAAAACCGCAGCAGTCAGAAAAATAATTTTGGCAGAAGTTCACAACGCGGCCGCAGCGATAATCATAATAGCAGTAAAAGTACTTACGGTAAAACGAAAAACAATCGGTATGGCTCTGCAAAGAAAAGTGGAGAAGGTAAACGCAATTTTGTAGTTCGGACAACTTCAAAGTAATGGTTTAACTTAATAATAATGGCATTTGTGAAACCTATTATAGTGGGATTTACAGATGCTTTTTTATTAGGTTCATTTGAAATGCTGGTCAATCGGATTTCTGATTTTTTAGGATAAATCAAATTAGTTGAAAATGGAATAATTATTTTGGTTTTTTATCAGTGTTTGGTACAATAGATACAAGTTTTTAATAGTAAAAAACTCAAAAAAGTTCGTTTTGTGACTTTTATGCTTATTTTGTATGACAGATAGATTGTTCTTTGATACAATAAAATATAAGAAAAGGAGAGCGACAGAATGGTTTACGGAATCGGCATAGATATGATCGAGCTGGCAAGGATATCGACGCTCATCGCAGAAAAGCCAAAATTTGCTCAGCGAGTATTAACAGATAAAGAGCTTGAATTATTTATGACTCATTCAAAAAAGCGCCAGATCGAGTTTTTAGCGGGAAGGTTTGCTTGCAAGGAAGCTTTCTCAAAAGCTTATGGAACAGGATTAGGTAAGGTCGGGTTACAGGATATTGAAGTTTTGACGAATGAAAAAGGGAAACCAATCGTGACTAAATCACCTTTTTCTGGAAGAGTCTATGTATCTATCTCTCACACGGAAAGTATGGCAGTTGCACAGATATTGTTAGAGGAAATATGAAAGAAGGAAGTAATAGTGGCTATAGGTTGGCATCGTCCGACAAAAGTAGTGGTTGATCTATCTGCAATTGAAGAAAATGTAGCAAATGTTTGCAAAAAGAAATCATCAGACGAAAGCTTGTTTGCGGTGGTTAAAGCGAACGCATACGGACATGGTGCGGTAGAAGTGGCTTGGGCGGCTAAAAGAGGAGGAGCTGACGGCTTTTGTGTCGCACTTCTGGATGAAGCGATTGAGCTGCGTGATGCAGGGATCAGTGATCCCATTCTGATTCTAAGTGTTGTATCAGAGGAATGGATCCCATTATTAATAAAATATGATCTTTCTGTCACTGTGGCATCGCTCCATTGGGTGAAGCAAGCCAAAGAATATGTGAAAAGTTTTTCAAATAATGGTCCTCTGAAAGTACATTTAAAAATAGACACTGGCATGGGCAGGATCGGATTTAAAGATAGTGCTTTGTTGAAGGAGAGTATAGAAATTCTGGAAATGACCGAAGGAATGCAATGGGAAGGTATTTTTACGCATTTTGCCACGGCTGATGAGATGGATGCGGCCTACTATGAAAAACAGGAACAGCTTTTTTTGGAAGTCGTAAGCCAGCTTGATCATTTACCGCCTTATGTTCATTCGGATAACAGTGCATCAATACTCTGGCATCCTCATAAAGGAACAAATATGATTCGTTTAGGGATCGTGATGTATGGGCTGGATCCTTCATCGGGTCAGTTGACTACTGATTTTCCATTAAAGCCAGCCTTATCCTTAACAACGGAACTGATTCATGTGAAACAGATCCAAATGAATGAATCCATAGGGTATGGAGCTACCTATTCTGCGGAAAATGCAGAGTGGATCGGAACTATTCCGATAGGATATGCAGACGGATGGCGGCGGCAGCTTCAAGGTGGGATGGTTTTAGTCGACGGTCAGTTTTGCGAGATCGTTGGTCGAGTGTGTATGGACCAATGTATGATCCGTTTGCCAAAAGAATTCGCTGTAGGGACAACAGTAGTTTTGATTGGAAAAAGTGGAACAGAAGAACTCACGGCAGAGGATATTGCTCATTATG
>JAATEZ010000160.1 GCA_015655485.1 Lactobacillales bacterium
CCATCGCTACGCAAAAAAATTCCAGTAAAACACTCACAGGCTGGACAGCAGGCGCTGGGGTAGAATGGTTATTTAAGCCAAATTGGAGTACGAGTCTGGAATACACTTATTATGATTTGAATGATTTAAAAGATGTGATCGATTTGTCGCAATATGATAAAGATTTTCTTAAATTAGGCGAGTTCAACGGTAAATTAAATGGGATCCCTTATGGCAAAAACACGATGACTTTAGCTGTAAATAAAAAAGCTTTCCAAGATCTGGGTATTGAAGTTCCTAAGACCTGGGAAGATTTTGAGGCAGCGGCAAAGAAGTTTCCGGAAGGCTCCTTCCCGATTTTACCGACGAATCCAATGTTCATTTTGAATATCTATTTGCAGCAAAAAACGGGATTGGCACTTTTATCAGACAAAGATGAGCTCAATTACTCAGCAGCTGATTTTAAAGATGCTTTGGATTGGTACAAAGGGATGGTTGATAAAGGCGTCTTTGTCAGCCGGCAGGATTATTTAGAAAATGTAGGCAGTGATTACACCTCTGTTGCGCAAAACCAAAAATATCTGGATGGACAGTATGCAGCCATTATTGATTGGAGCGGGGCTTTAGATTCTTATGAGACGACATTGAAAGAAGTGGGCGGTGAATTAGAAGTCCTTCCAATGCCGCAAATCGAAGGATCAAAAACAAGCGGAACCATCAGCAAACCGACGATGTTCTTCTCCATCAGCAAGAACACGAAAAATGCTGAAGCGGCCGGAAAACTTTTGGATTTTATGATAAATGATGCGGCTGGTGTAAAAACCCTTGGATTGACTAGAGGTGTTCCGGCAAGTGCTCAAGCTGTTAAAGATCTGCAATCGGACGGAATCTTAACAGGGATCGCCAAAGATGCTTATGAGTACGGAAATTCTATTGACAGTTTATCGGAGCGTCCCTTAACTGAAAGTCAAACGATACAGACTGCTTATAAACAAGAACTGGAAAAATTTGAATTGGGTCAAACAGATGCCGGCAGTGCGGCCAAATCGTTGTATGAAACAATCAACACTTTTTTGAAAGGTAGTAAGTAATAACTCTAAAACTGAGGCCGACTCCTTCATCAACCTAAATGAAGGAGTGGCCTCAAATAAAAAAAAACGGCGGGTAAAAAATAGCTTCTTCGGGAATAAACCGAAGTATCCAGGAAATATTGAGCGGCTATTTGCGGGTATTTTTATCTTTTTCTTGAAGTTGAACGCTTTTGACCCAGCCTCTTTACAAAGAAAGGAGCATTAATTCATGAAAGGCAGAAAAGGTTATCTGTATTTGCTACCTTGGCTGATGGGACTGGTCCTATTTACTATCTATCCTTTTATCTCTTCCCTGGTTCTGAGTTTTACCAATTATGATTTGATCAATCCCGCAAAATTTGTTGGTTTTCAAAATTATATTCATTTATTTACTCAGGATGAAGTTTTTTTGAAATCACTGTTTGCAACCTTAAAATATACAGTGCTGACAGTCCCGTTGCAACTGGCATTTGCACTATTTATTGCGTTTATTTTAAACTTTAAACTTAAAGGAATAAAACTCTTCAGAAGTGCTTACTATTTGCCTTCTATTTTAGGAGGGAATGTGGCGATCGCCATTTTATGGAGATTTATTTTCCGTCCGGATGGTTTGATCAATCAAGTGCTGGGGCTGTTCGGAATCGAGAAGGTAGCCTGGTTCTCTACACCGGCAACGGCGATGGCGGTCATTGTTTTTCTGAAAATCTGGCAATTTGGTTCATCCATGTTGATTTTTTTAGCCGCTCTTCAAGAGATCCCCAGAGATTTATACGAAGCTGCAGAAATCGATGGAGCTACAAAAATCAGAACTTTTTTTACGGTCACGATCCCATTACTGACACCTACGATTTTTTTTAACTTGATCATGCAGTTGGTTAATGCTTTTCAAGAATTCAACGGCCCTTACCTGATCACTCAGGGCGGACCGCTGCAATCGACCTACCTAAGTTCAATGTTTATTTATGATTATGCCTTCAAGTATTATCAAATGGGCTATTCCAGTGCCGCTTCCTGGGTTTTGTTTGTAGTGATACTGCTGGTCACAGCCGTTCTATTTATGACCTCATCCAAATGGGTCTATTACGCGGACGAAGGAGGGAAATAAACGATGGAACTTAGAAAATCAAAATCCATTGAGTCAGTCAAAATGAAGCGGAAAATCAATAAAATCATTCGTTATACGGTATTGATCGCAGTGGCTGTGATCATGCTTTACCCAATGTTTTGGCTGATCGGCGCTTCCTTTAAATCAAATGCAGAAATTTTTACTTCCGTCAGTTTATTTCCAAAAAAGATTGATTTTGCTCCTTACATCGAAGGCTGGAAAACTAAAACCGAATATACTTTCGGTACCTATTTTATGAACACGTTCCAAATAGTTATTCCTAAAGTGATTTTCTCGTTGATCTCAAGCTTGCTGACAGCTTATGGATTTGCCAGATTTGATTTTAAATTTAAAAAAATCTTGTTTTCCTTGCTGATGGCGACGCTTTTTCTGCCTCAGGTGGTGACGAGGATCCCACTCTATATTTTGTGGCGGCAGCTTGGTTTTTTAGACACCTATATTCCGTTGATCGCCAACACACTCTTTGCCCAGGAACCTTTTTTTGTCTATATGCTGATCCAGTTTCTGAGAAGTATTCCTATTGATTTGGATGAAGCGGCAACGATCGACGGCTGTAATTCGTTTCAGATTTTGACAAAAATCCTATTGCCTACATTAAAACCGGCGATCATGAGCTGTATTATTTTTCAATTTGTCTGGTCGATGAATGACTTTATGGGGCCTTTGATCTATATTTCGAGTGTTGAAAAGTATCCAGTGGCAATTGCTTTAAAAATGTCTATTGATAATAGCTCGGGGATCGTGCAGTGGAATCAAATCATTGCCATGTCAATCATTTCGATTCTTCCGTCGATTATTTTATATTTTTCAGCGCAAAAGTATTTTGTTGAAGGAACGACTTCTTCAGGAATCAAGGGATGAGGCTATGATGAAAAAAATAAATTCATCAACTTTTAATTTTACGAAAGAGCTTTATTCTTATCTTCAGATCAATCTGTGTCTGATCATCAGTAATTTTCCTTTTATTGGCTGCTTGTTTTTATTTAGGCTGTCAGTGAATCACTTTTGGTTCTATTTGACGCCAACTTTATTATTGGTCGTTTCGTTGCGGGCAGCCGGTTTTTGTCTAAGAGACATTCAAAAGAAAGAGGATTCCAGAATGATCAGGAACTTTTTTATTTATTATCGGCAGAATTTTTTCTATTGTTTAAAATTTACAGGCTTGTTTCTGCCGGTATTTGTTATTCTTTTCATTAATTTAATGATCGCTATGGATCATAAAGAAGTCAGCTTTATGATCCTTCCATTATGGATCACTGCTTTTTTTATGCTGACTGGCTTTATGCATTTAGTTTTAAAACAAGATCAAGTAAAGACAACAGCCAAGATAGTCCAGAAGCTGCTTTCTTATGGTTATAAACATCTTTGGACCACAATAAAAAACCTGTGTCTTTTTGTCGGTTTTGGGATCGCTGTTTTGATAAAGCCTATTTTAACGATTGTCTTGCTGGCTAGTTTTTTTCTTTTGTTAATGCTCAAAAATGACAGCCGCAGCCGAACGCTCCCGCATGAACAGGAAAAAATGGAATGATAGAGAGAAAGAAAGGTCAGATAAAATGAAAACAGTAAATTTGGCGATCATTGGTGCCGGAAATATTGGAACCATGCATATCAGTTATCTAAGCAAGGGGAAGGTGAAGGGCTGCATC
>JAATEZ010000020.1 GCA_015655485.1 Lactobacillales bacterium
GTATCTTGATCAAAGAATGGGAGACAGCTGTATTAGTAAAAGTCAAAGGGAAAAATCCTAAAAAAATCATCGGATGGCGCACTGATATCGACGGTTTGCCAATCACAGAAGAGACCGGTTTTCCTTTTTCATCAACGAATGTTGGGAAAATGCATGCTTGCGGTCATGATTTCCATATGACTATTGCGTTAGGTTTGCTGCAAAGAATCATTTATAGTGAATTAGAGAATGATTTTGTCTTTATTTTTCAACCGGCTGAGGAAAATGAAGCAGGCGGAATGCTGCTTTATCAAAGTGGTCAAATGGACGAATGGATGCCGGATGAAGTTTATGCTTTACATGTGCAGCCAAGCTTGCCAGTCGGTTCGATCAGTACCAGGATAGGCACTCTTTTTGCCGGAACCTGTGAGATCCATGCCAACTTTATTGGTAAAGGAGGACACGCGGCCTTTCCGCACGAAAGCAATGATATGATCGTTGCAGCAGCTCAGTTTGTTTCTCAAGTTCAAACGATCGTGAGCCGCAACGTGGATCCTATGGAGGGAGCTGTTGTCACTTTTGGAACCTTCAATGCTGGTACGACAAATAATGTCATTGCCGGTACAGCGAGTTTGTCCGGAACGATCAGGACTCTTACTTATGAAATGAATCAGTTGACTCAAAAAAGGATCCGGGAGATAGCTTCCGGGGTCGCGTTGTCCTTTGATTGTCAGGTGGATCTGCAGCTGACTCAAAAGGGGTATCTTCCAGTTGAAAATAATGCAGAAACAACCACTATATTTATGGATTTTATGAAAAAACAGCCAAATGTTCATTTTATTGAAGCGAAAGCCGCCATGACTGGAGAGGATTTCGGTTTTCTGCTTTCCAAAATCCCGGGAACCATGTTTTGGCTCGGTGTGGATAGTCCCTATGGTTTGCATCAGGCCAAAATGAACCCCAAAGAACAAGCGCTCCTTTTTGCTGTTGATGAACTGACTGCATTTTTCAAAAAGATCGATAAGAGTTAAACCAGATTAATAGGAGAATTAGGAATGGTGATGTTTGCTTCAGTGAGCGCCGTTATATAAGCGGCTAAAAAATCTCTTTGGATCTCATATTGAGATCCGTTTAAAGTATACATGATCACGCGAATAGCAAAATTACCATTGCCTAAATCTACTAAACCCAGAATATCCGGACCGCTTTTGATCGAATCATATCGAGGGACTAATTGGTAATGGACTTTTTCCAGTATTTTTGTTACCGCTTGTGTATCTTCTCCGGCATTGACGCGCACGTCGATCAGAACGCGCATATTGCTTCTGGAAAAATTGCTGATAATGAGAATGCTCCGATTAGGAATAAAATGAAGGGTCCCATCGGCACTTTTGATTGTTGTTGTACGCAGGCCCACAGATAAAACATTCCCTTCGATGGCATCAATTTTGACATGGTCGCCGACTTCCATTTGTTTTTCCATGATAATGACGAAACCGGTGATAATATCGTTAATGAAGCCTTGCGCTCCAAGGCCGATAGCGACTCCGGCGATTCCTGCTCCGGCCAGCAAAGAGCCGACAGGGATGCCGATAATCGTCAATAAGCTGTAAAGAAAAAAGAAAAGCAAAGTGTATTGAAATACGTTGCTGCAAAGTTTTTGTAAAGTAATGATCCGATTTTCACTATAAGCACTTTTTTTGTTGTAATTTTCGAAAGCTTTAACGATCAGACGGGTCCCTATTTTGCGAAGTAAAAAAAATAAAATACAGGTAAAGAAAAGTGTCAGTGCCTTTGAAAGAAATGTATCAACAAAGTTATCCCAATTGATGCTTGACCAATAACGTGTAAAAGCATTTACCTTTTGAGTGGCTTCTGTGGATAAACTTTTTTCAGTCGAAGCGAGCAAGTCGCTGGTAGAAGAACTTGTATTATTCATAATTTTTTTGATTCCTTTATTTTTTCTATCAATACAAAGAGTATTGCGACTTCATTGTATCAGAATATGGAAAAAATGCGAAACATTTTATAGATAAATAAAAATGGGCTATATTTTCTTTTTTATTTGTGAAAATTTGTTTGAGGTGTTATGCTAAAGGGGATAATATAGAAATAGAGCGAAAGGAGTCTGAATATGGCTGGTGGAGAAATCGCTGCTTTGATAGCGGCTGTTGCTTTTGTAGTGCTTGTCATTTTTCTTGTTCAGTTGTTGCTTAAGGTCAGCAGGACTGTGGACGAAGTCACAAGGACTGTGGACGAAACAAAAAAAACGGTAAAAGTTATAACGAATGATGTAGATGTATTGTCCAAA
>JAATEZ010000446.1 GCA_015655485.1 Lactobacillales bacterium
AGTTTTAGTATAACAAACTTTATAAGTAAAACACACTTATTTTGAAAATTTTCACCCTCTCGATCCCGAGTCAGAGCAGTGATTGCTGAAAACCAAACTGTCCGCCAGTGTTTTTTTTTGATTCGCCAGTAGTAACCCCTTAAAAATCATCAGGACCGATTCCATCAACAACTTAAATTAATAACCAGCCCTGAATACGAATAGACAGCGGGCCAAAAACAGTTTATTTTTTTTTGAAGATAAACACTTTTGACCCACTTTCGATATTGCTGCATTGTCATTTTTTATCCTTGATCAATCATCGGTATCCATCGATAAAACCGTTCCAGATTGTGCATCGATTTCAACCTCATAAGTCGTTCTGCCATCTTTAACCTTTACTGTCCAATAAGTTGTCCCTAATTCTTGCTCCAGCTCCCAATCAACCGCCGTTCCGCCCGTGACTGCTTTTTCCGCCGTTGCAGAAATTTCTTCCATTGTTTTTAAATTTTCCAGATTTAATTTTTCTTCAACCGCCACTCCATTTTGTTCATCAGTATCCAGCTGCTCTGTTCGCTTTTTAGTCACTGTACCATCGACTGCCTGGACTTTCACTTCATATTCCGTGGTTTCGTCTACTCCCTGGATATCATAAGAGTATTTCCCAAGGGTTTTATCCAAATCAATGGAGGTGATCGTTGTATCAGGATACTCTTTTTGATAAGTCTGGATCGCCTCCGCAACCGATACTTCTACATTTACATTTTCCGCAGCATTCGCCTGATAGATGTGATAACCGCCTATCCCTGCACTGAGGATCCCTACTAACGCTGCAGCCACTGCTACCAGCCATTTTTTCTTCATAAAAACCGCCTCTTTTCTTTTTTATTATCTATTCAGCTTAACAGCCGCAAAGAAAAAGAAAACCAAATGTGCATGAAGAATAAATGAAAAAATTTTCATAAATCTTTTTTTAATTTATCCTAATGGAAAAGTAACCACAAAAATACTGCCCTGATCCGGTGCATCCATTACCTTGATCTCCACCTTATGCAGCAAGACACTCTCTTTCACAATGGCTAATCCCAATCCTGTTCCCGGAATTTCGCTGGAACGCGACGGATCCGCACGATAAAATCTTTCGAAAATCATTTTTTTTTCATTATCCGGGATCCCTCGGCCCGAGTCTGCAACACAAAGCTGCGCCTGCTTGTCCGTTCTCGTTAAAGTAAGTTTGATCGTTCCATTACTTGCTGTGTATTTTTGAGCATTGTCAAGCAAAGACTGGACGACCCGCCGCAATTGCGGCGAGTTTCCTAAAATATGAATGTTCTCTGCCACTTTTACCGTAAACCTTTGTTGGAGCAGTTCTTGCATTTCCTCAGCGGTTTGCAGACAAATGGCCGAAAGATCGCAGTCCTCATATTCAATAGGGCCATTTTCAAAACGGGATAAGGTCAATAGCTGCTCCACTAATACCTGCATTCGTTTCGATTCCTTGTCAATAAAATCCAGTGATTTGGGCAAAACTTCCGGATGTTCGAAACTGCGCCGCCTGATCAAATTGGCATGACCACGAATCGCAGCCAGAGGTGTCCGCAGTTCGTGTGAAGCGTCGGCAATGAATCGTTTTTCTCTTTGAATATTTTTTCTCACTAAGCTCAACAATTGATTAAATGATACTGAAACATCATGGACTTCTTGAGGACTTTGCGGCTCGGTCAGCATAAAACCAAGACTTTCCAGATCAGGATAGCTGTTGATTTCTTTCATCATGTGCAATAAAGGCCGACTCATTTTTTTTGAAAAACGATAGGTAACCAGCGAACCCGCGATCAAGCTAAAGATCATCACAGCCACGATCACAAAAATAATCTTTTCAATCGTATCAAATACATTTTCCATGTCGGCCAACACTAAAAATTTGACCCCGTTTTTCTGAAAGGTCCTCACATAATAAGGCTCAAACCTGTCCTCCCATAGAACATTTTTCAATAGAACAAATGTCTGCCACTCATCAAAATCTTCCAATAATTCAGCTGTTTCACTAGAATAAACCTGTTCTCCGGAAGCCAGCGTCACGCGAATATAATAACGGGGATGATCACTGGAAACAAAAGAATCTACCGTCCTTTGCCACTCAGTTTTCGATTGACTCTCTGCAGCCGTCAGTCGGTCCTTAAGTGAATCTGCTTCCACCACTGTATTTTGGTATAACTGATAGCTAATGAGCGAGATCAAAGCAGCTCCCATCAAAAAAACTACGGCGAATAGAATAATCATATACCAAAAAGTCAATTGAAATCTGGTTGTATTTTTTTGTTTTTGCAAAAACACTCTGAATTTCTTCATTTTTCCTCCCTTAGCGTATAACCTACTCCCCGCACAGTTTGAATCAAAGTCCGCTCTTCCTGATAGTCGATTTTATTTCTTAAAGAACGAATATAGACATCCACAATGTTCGTCTGACCAAAATAATCATAACCCCAAGCCTTATTTAACAATTCCTCACGGCTCAAAACCTCTCCCGCATTTTTTATAAGTTCATAAAGCAGATCAAATTCTCTTTGAGTCAAACGAAAAGTTTCCCCAAAACGTTCGACGATTCTTTTTCTAAGATCTAATTTCAAATCCGCTACTTGATAAACAGACTGTTCTTGTTTAGAGCATTCTAGCTCTTTACGTCGGATGATCACTCGAATCCGCGCCAACAGTTCTTCAATCTCGAAAGGTTTCGTGATGTAATCATCGGCACCTCCGTCTAATCCAGCAACTTTATCTCCGACATAATCCCGCGCAGTCATCATGATAATAGGAATTTCGCTCTTGCGGCGAATCCTCCGGCAGACAGCCAATCCATCCAGCTTGGGCAGCATCCAATCAAGTAATAGTAAAGTCAATTGATCTGAAAATTCCTCAAACTTGGCTAATGCTTCTTCACCATCCTTAGCAATAGTGACAAGATAGCCTTCAAAACCCAGCTCATCCGAAATAAAACTAGCTAAGCTTTCTTCATCCTCCACTAATAAGATATGAATGTTCTTCATGCTTTTAGCCTCCTTCTCCAATAATATCCATCGATTTATTTCTTACTCTACCGGCGAATCTCCATTCTGTCAATTTCAATGAGCTTTCCCGCAGCTTGTAGTAGTATCCTGCCTATTTACCTATCCTCAGTCTATCCTTCCGCCAACTTTCATCTACACCTTTTGAATGAAATTAAAATGAAAAAATCTTCATAATATATTGAAAAGCTGAGTGAGGTTCGTTCAGACATTGATCAATAGTAAAATTTTTCTTGCACGATTGCCGCAGCAGGCTGGTTCACGAAGCTGAACCATGAAATGCTGAGTGAACCTGTTCAGCCTGCCAGCAAAATAGGAAAGAGAGCGGGAATCGCTCCCTGATTCCCATGAGCTTTATCTTTTTTGCCGCAGCAGGCTGGTTCACGAAGCTGGACCATGAAATGCTGAGTGAACCTGTTCAGCCTGCCAGCAAAATAGGAAAGAGAGCGGGAATCGCTCCCTGATTCCCATGAGCTTTATCTTTTTTGCCGCAGCAGGCTGGCTCACGAAGCTGAACCATGAAATGCTGAGTGAACCTGTTCAGCCTGCCCGCACAATAATTCCCTTTCCCGCCCGATTTTCTTCGACACAAAATCTCAAAGAAAAATAAACCTAGAAAATCATTCATATGAAAAAACAGGTAATAAAAAAGCAGCGAGGTCGCAAAAAGTCCTCGTTACTTTTTCAAAATAATTACCGGTTAAAGAAATTCTTAAGGGTTTAACTATACTTCTGCCGAATCTGGAATAAAATCTGCCAATTTTCCATCCCTGATTTTCACCGTTCGATCACAATAAGCTAAAAGACGTTCATCATGAGTAACCATGACAATGCCTTTATTCTTATTTCTTGCTTCCCTGCCTAATAGTTTTACTACTTCAAAGGCCCGTTCTGAATCCAGACTGGCAGTCGGCTCATCCGCTAGAATAATATCCGGATCATGATAAAGAGCGCAGGCGATTGCCACTCGCTGTTTTTCACCGCCCGACAAGTCACGCGGATATTGCTGCTTCAACTCTTCTATCCCTAATGCTTGCAAAATGTCTTCTCTCGCTGCAGGTTTTTTTTTACTTTTATCCACCTTTTCGATGAGCGTAAATTGATCCGCTACAGTTAAAAAAGGAACCAGATTCGAACTTTGTAGAACAAAACCGATTTTTTGAAATCTCAATTTAGCCAGTTCTTTACTGTTATAAGCATCGATTGATTTTGAACCGATCGACACTTGACCCGTAGATGGTTTTTGCAGGCCCGCTGCAATGGTCAAAAAAGTACTTTTACCAGAACCGGAAGGACCGATCACAGCAACCAATTCACCCTTGGCAACCGAAAAATCCATTTTTTTTAGTGCTTCGACCTTGGTATGTCCTTTCCCAAAGGTTTTACTGATATTCTTTAAAGATAATGCCCTCTCAACCATTTTTTATCCTCCTATCGCTGTTAATGGATCCACTTTGGCAATGGTTCGAATAGAAAAGATACTGCCTAAAATTGCCATGATGACTAAAATAAACAGGTACAAAGATCCATTGCCATAATCAGTCGTGTAAGGCATAGAATCCGGCAAAAAGGCCACTGTTAGGCCTGTCAGTAAAGTTCCTAACAAAACACCTAGTACGGCTAAGAGACCCGTCTGTAAAATCACGGCTTTGGCCAAATAACTAGTTGGAACTCCTTGAACCTTCAAAACACCGAATATTGAAGTTTTTTGAAGGGTCAAAACAAAAATAAAAATTCCAACAATGAAAGCAGAAATAGCAATTAAAAAGTAAATCATCGTGTCTAATGTTAAATTTTGTGCCTGATATCCAGGCAATTTTTCAATAAAATCATTGATTGACAAAACCACTGTATCTTCGTTTGGCGTCTTCACTTGATTAGAGGCTGTTCCTTTAAAAACAAACCCGTTTATGTTATCCCTTTGTGCCTCACTTGAACCGTATTTGATGGCTTTCACTGTTGCGGTGGAAGTATAAATCACAGGTACGATATTATACGTACTTTGCGCAAACCAGCCCACAATAGTCAGCGGTTGGTCATATGTGCCTGCATTTATTTTATCTCCTAATTTAAAACCATCCTCCTTTAATTTTTCAGTGGCGATCACTTCATTTTTTTTAGCAAATGATTTTCCCGCAATGACTTTCGGCATCAAAAAACTACTACTGTCGATTCCAAAAAGACTGACATTTGTTCGATCGTTATCCGTTTTATCTTCCTTTGAAATTGACAGCGAAACCTGTCCAATCGTCGCCACTTGATCTGCCTTGATCTTACTCGCTAAGTTTTGATTTAGTGTAGAGGCATTCAAATTACTATTGGCCTCTTTCGATAAAACTACTCCTGAAGCCTTCCACTGATCCACTGCCAAGCGATTGCCCTGTGCCAGACCGGTAGCCAGACCAGACAACACCAGGATCAGCCAGGTGATCAATGCCATGACTAGTATGATCAATAGATATCTGCCCTTCGAATATTTCATTTCATTGATCCCCAAAAACATCTGCATCCCAGCTTTCTAATTGATATCAATAGAGTATCATTTATCAAATGATAAGTGAAATGAATTGCTCATAAAAAGCCTTCCTGAAAGAATGCTTTCTCTGTAAAAAATATAGAACCAGCCGATCGATCATTCTTGAACAATTCCATACAAAATGAATTGAATGGTTTGCAAAATTTTTTCTCTGGTGATCTCTTTTCCATAAGTACTGCGGATTCCCATCATAGAACTCAGATTATATAAAATATAGTTAGCCGCTTGTTCCGGTCTCACTTCATTTTTCAACACCGCTCGATTAGTTTTGCTTTCAAAAACTGCGGCAAAATTATCAATATAGGTTTCTTTGAAAATAAAGTGCATCTTTCGCTGATCACTTTCACTCATCTCTGTAAAAATGTCACTCAGCATTAAAAATAAATTAGTTGGATGCTTGTCTAATAGAATTTCAATCATCAAAAGTAATTTTTCAGTGGTCTCCATTTCAGTAGATACAATTTTTTCAAGATCTTTTTTTACCGCTGTCGTTAACTTTTCAATGACTGCTATATACAATTGAGTCTTATTTTTAAAATGATGGTATAGATTAGGCTGAGTAATCCCGCACGTTTGGGCTATTTCACGTGTAGAGGTCCGCTTAAAACCCTTCTTCATAAATAGATCTGAAGCCACCTGAAGTATTTTACGATGAGTCCGTTCCAACTCCAGCTTTCTTTTATTCGTTTTCGC